>JAKLQL010000477.1 GCA_022013395.1 Acetobacterium sp. | reverse complement strand
TTTCTTTTATTCTAATATCCAAAGTAACCCTCCGCTTTATTCTGTGGTATTTTATTTTGAAAGACTAATTATTTCTAATGATCTCCAAGCCAATTTTTATACTTTCACGCTAAAAATTCAACCACATTATCGAACTATCTATTTCTCCATCATATAAACCGTAAAAGTCAAATTAATGGTAATATTGCCACCATCCAGCTTCGCCGCACTTCCTGAGCTGGTTGTTGAACTGCTCGCTGTTGATCCAGTCGTAGTTGCAGCTGCCGGTGTAATTGAGAAAGCTGAAACGATCATATCCGGCCGGGCCGCCACCGCATCCAATAGTCGGTAAAAGTTAGCCTGGGTTCCGGTGAGTTCCATAGTGACCACCCCGGTCCAGGTCTCTACACTACCAGTTGGTGCAGTTGTTTCTGTCGTTCCAGTTGACGATGTTGGTTCGGCACTATTTGACGTTGAGGTTGTTTCTGTGGTGTTTGTATTATTCGTTGTTGAGTCGGTTGTCGTACTATCTATGCCAACCGCTGCCGAAGGTTGTTCATCGGTTGTGTATGCTGTAAATGTCCCCACACCAGCCCTGCTATTACTAACAATAGACAACACCTTTGGCGATAAGCTGTAATCCAGACACAATTGGGTCAACAGCATATCCAATCCTTCATTGGTCAGCTTCTGGGGAAATGGTGCTTTCAAAATGGCCAGACTTGTCGTTGCTTCATCTCTGGCCTGCATCGTAGAAGGGATGCTATCAATGGCCATTGCCATCGATTCCTGGGTAAACTGGGCTTCTGCGGCCTGATCATTCACTACCTGAAAGTTTCCATAGCTTGGCAAAATCACAAAATAGATACCGAAAAAACCAATCAGGAAACAACCCAGAATATAAATTAATAATTTTTCCCGTTTTGTCAGTTTTTTCATTGGGCATCACCTGCCTTCAGGAAAGCATCGGCACTAAAGCCAAAACCGGTTGATGTCGTACTGGTACTGGTTGTGGTTGTTTGTCCACTTGAAGAGGTCACCTGAGCATATCCGGTGTAATCAACCTGACTAAAGTACTGGGTGTCTTTTAACCGTTTGATGTATTGGGCCGCTTCTTTTTCATTGTTTGCCACAGCAGAAATATGAATAGCACCGGTGGTTCCGTCATATTCCATTGAGTTTAAAGCAATCACCCCATTGCCTAGCGTCGCCATATGGGTCAGTTTGTCTGAAGTCAGATTCGGGTTGCTGTTAATTGCAGTATTAATACTTTCTATGTTTGATACCTCGGATTGAATAGCACGCACCTCATCTGTCAAGGCCTTGGCCTGCATATACTCGGCCTGATTGTTGGCATCACTGATATAAGCATTCATTTCTTCCATCTTTTTTTGAGCACTGTATTTCAGGCCAAAGAAAACCCCGAAAATAATCAGACAGATCAGAATCATTGCCGCCGGCAGAATTAAAGCCTTATATTCAAAAGGGAGATCTTTTTTGATCACATTACTTTTTTTGTAAGCATCAAAAAGGTTGATGGGCTTTGTTCCGGCAAAGAAACCAGCAATGGGATAAATAAAACGGCCAAAATCAAAGGACTCATCCATTACGAAGCCATTTTTTATATTTGGCGTTTGAGGAATAATAAATAAATTAAGATCCGGATCAAAATTCAATGCCCGCAAACCATTTAATTCATACTCATCCAAACCGGCATAAAGGCTCATATTCAAGGTATATTCTGATTTCTGAGATTTATTAAACTGGATCAGGGAAGACAATTTTCCCGATAGTTCATCGGCAAAGGCATCAGTGCCTCGTTCTGAAAGCAACCGGGAACGGTTCGAAAAAATATAAATGCCATTTTCAAATAATAAGGATACCAGATTTTTTCCATCCAGAATATTAAGGGCAACTGTCATTCTTTTGTAGTCTCTGGTTGCTGAAACATATTGAATCAGCGTGTTTAATCCTACATCAATGCTTTTGATCTGTATTTTAAGGCTGGCAAACAAAGCGACATAGGACTCCAACACCCGTTTTTCAACACCGCAACAAAACAGATTATTACCAGCCGGTCCAGAAATATGGGCATAGTCCACCACTAATGCATCATAATTACCAGCCGTATCTTCAAATTCGGTAGCTGCCACGGCTGCCAGTTCCTTTGGTTTTAGTTTGGGAACCTCCACATTTTTGGTAGCGATCAAACTGCTGTCGATGACCAGTTTCATGTTTTTAAAAAGATGAGGACTTTCTTTGAGTGCCTCGGCAATGGTCTCTTTTACCGCTTCTTCATTGGTAATAACCCCATTAATCAACGCTCCCATCTCCACTGGTAGTGTTTTAAAATTTGAAATCGTAAGATGTTCACCTTTTATCATCCCCTGGAGGACTTGGATGCCATCATTTGAAAAATAGACGAGTGTCTGCATAAAAAGCCTTCCTATCCGATATTTTGGTATAAAGTCATAATTGGGAGCATAACCGATAACATGATGCCGCCAACAATCACGGCCATAATAATGATCATGATGGGTTCAATAAAAGTCACCAGCCGAGCCGTTGCCATTTCGGCTTCGTAGTCGAATGCATCAGCTACCGATTCCAGCATTTCATCCAGATTTCCCGATTCTTCTCCAATATAAATAGTAGATACCAACTTGGCATCAAATCCATTAATGGTTTGAATTGAAGCCGAAAGCGGTTCCCCATTTCGCACCTGCTCAATGGCGTGAGGAAATTGAGACTGTAAATAGGTATTGCCAATAGTCGATCCACTGATGGTCAGGGCATTGATCATCGCCAAGCCGCTGGAATAAAGAGAACTCAGGGTTCTGGCAAAACGAGCGGTATAAATAATTTTCATCAGTTTTCCCACTTGAGGGATCTTTAATTTGAATTGATCCAGTGCCCTTTTTACATCAGGTACCGTTAAAAGGAATGCGCTCCCTGCGACGATCACAAGGAGTCCAATCAAATAAACATACCAATAAGTAGTCATGGAAGTGCTGATATTGATCATCAGTTGGGTAATCGCTGGTAATTCAATGCCATCAAACAGGGTAAAAAATTGGGGCAGGATGAGCGTAAAAATTAAAACCACAACCATAATGGTTATGATAAACAAAATCATGGGGTAGGTCATGGCACTTTTGATTTTTCCTCTCAGTTTATGCTCTTTCTCGTAATGGTCTGCCATTTTTCGGGCGGTCCCCTCCATTTGGCCGCTGGCTTCTCCAGATTTATACATGTTGATGAGCAGCTCCGGAAAAGAACCACCGGTTTCTTCCATGGCATAGGAAAGGGTATTTCCCCGCTGGATTTCCTGGTACAATTCACCATAAACCTTTTTAATGACCGGCTTGATATCCCGCTCTTCCATAATCTTGATTGCCCGAATCATGGTGATTCCCGAAGACAGCATGCTGGCAATCTGACGGGAAAAATCCGATATTTCCATCGGTTTAAGTTTGTAAACCTGATGGTATTCCTGAACTTCCTGGATTTTCAAGGCAAATTCATTATTCTGCCGCAGGGTCCGCCGCACCAGTTCAGGCGTACCGGCTTCCATAGTTCCCTTGACAATTTGAGATTGTAAATTTTTGGCTGTATATTTATAAACAGGCATAGGCCCTCCGTTAATATTTTAAATATTATAGCCCAAACAGGCTGAAATACCACCCGATTATTATATCACCAAATAGTAATGCTGTCATAATTCCGATGCATAAATACGGGCCAAATGCCATATGTTTATCCTTGGTTTTTTTGATAATAAGACGAACCGCCACTGCTCCGCCAAGCAGCAGCCCGACAAAGGTTGCCAGAAGGGTATTTCCCAACCCCAGCATAAACCCGGCGACCGCCATCAGCTTGATATCCCCGCCGCCAAATGCGTCGGGAATAAAAAGAACGAGAATTAACATCGGCAAACTAATCACAAAAATCCCGATAAACCGGGACAGGATTCCCACCTGAGGGAAAAAGAAAAAGCTGAGCAGCGCTGGTGCCATCAGGGCAATCACCAAACCATTGGGGATAGTCATGGTATCAAAATCGATCATGGTGATGCAGATCAGAATAGCACCTGCCGTGAAAACCACCA
>JAKLQL010000476.1 GCA_022013395.1 Acetobacterium sp. | reverse complement strand
TTTTTTTAACCAGCAATAGCCTGGCTGAGATTCAGGACTATTGCACTCGGGTGGCGCTGCTTAAAGAAGGACGTGTGATTCGGGTTGAAGACCTGACAAAAGTACGCAAAAAGGTCAAGATTGTGGAACTATGGGGTGAAGCCTTTGATTTTAGAGATCTTGAGATTTTAGGTGGGCGGATGTTGAATGTAACGGAAAAAAGCGTAAAATTTTCATATGAAGGCGATGTGGAGAAGCTTCTAAAAACATTGAGTATGATGACCCTGAAAGATGTGGCGATCAAGAATGCCTCACTGGAAGATGAGTTTTTAGATTACTATGAAGGAGGACATGGCAGTGACACTCTTGAAATTGGAATTTAAATCGCTTTTTCGGGGACTGGTGTTGTGGACCGGCATACTGGCATTGATTTTGATTATCGTAATGGCCTTTTTTCCATTTATGAAAGCGGGCGTTCTTGCGGATCTGATTGAGGTTAATCGGGGTGTATTTCCGATGCCGCTATTGGCATTATTTGGTTTGTCCCGGGTGCCGATTTTTTCTAATGTCACCATCTATTTTGCGTTTGTGATGCAATATTTCAATGTAGCAGTGGTTATCTATGCGTCATTGCGGGGAGCCGCGTCGTTAAATAAAGAAGAACGTGATGGGACCATCACATATCTTTATGCCCAGCCGATTACCCGAGCTGGGATTGTCGCAGAAAAAATGGCGGCTAATTTTTTGGCCTATGGAATGCTGGTGATGATCCTGTGGGCATTGGCTCTGATTCTGGTGCTGATCTTCAGTACCGGAAGCCAGGCAGTTTGGGAGATGTTGTTTGAGGTTAGCCAAATCTATTTAGGAACCTTTGTTATCGGGACTATTTTCATGGCCCTGGGATTTTTTTTCTCGGCGATTATATCCAGCCTCGGAAAAGCTCGGATAGTGGCCATTGCGCTGGTGCTGGGAACCTATTTGATGGGCGTTATTTCATCGCTGGCAGATACCGTTGAATTTTTAAAGGTGCTGTCGCCGTTAAATATTTTTGATCCCAGTCGCATTATCGCAAGGGGAATTGATTTAAGAGACCTCAGCCTATGGGGAGGTATGGTGATCATTGCAGTTATCATGACCTTTGTGAGCTATAGTAAAAAAGATTTTAAGATCACATGAAATTTTAAAGAAGCTGGGTTAAAATCATTTAGTATTGCTTAAAGCGTTGGTAAAATCATTGCCAAATGTTTAAGAAGCTTGTATGATAGTGGAGCAGAAGGAGACTAATTTATGGATAGTTCAAGAAAATTTCTTATTGTATCAATCAGTGCGGCAGTGCTGTTGATCATTTTAGTCAGTTGTACACTGGCTTACTCAGGACGCGATAATACGTTGATGTCAGATAAAACGCTAAGTCTGGAAATCAACGGTTTTAATGTAGAGTTACCCCTTTCAGAGAACGATGCGGTTTACGATGCGGTAAGCTTAAGTAGTGTGAAAGAAAACAGAATCAAATTGATTAATGAGGTAGGCGCCACCGTTAAAATAAATGGTAAAGGAATTGGCGCTGGCACGACCATGGATTTAAAACTGGAAAAACTTTCCTCAAACGAAATGATTAAGATTCAGGTGGGCAACGAAAAAGACGAGCGGGTGATTTACCTGAGAACCCTGTCTTCCCAACTTCCCGAAATCATTCCAGCCGGAGAAAGCAGTTACGAAGGCAATTATTTTATGGCGGTTGCTACCGGCGGAGCCGCTTTGTATGAATTGAATAATAAGGGTGAAGTGGTTTTCTATATTGCCAAATCCCCAGAAGAAGCCAATGGTGAATCCTATCGGGATTTTAAAAAGCATGTGCTTGAAAATGGCGATGTACGGTATAGCTACCAAAGGGTCAACGGCGATAGCAATGGCATTGGCTATGCTGTCGGCGAACGGGTGATTCTCGATGAAAATTACAAAGAATTAAAAGCCATTACGCTGGCTGATAGTGAACTGGCAAACGAGGGCGATCCGGTTGATGGTCGAGACTTTATTTTAATTGATGATAACCATTATATTGTGGAAGCTTCCCAATTGGTTCTGGTTCATAATGTGCCAGAAGGTTTAGGACCAAACACCATGGGATCAAAGGTAGTCAGAACCCTGATTCAGGAAGTAAAAGACGACCAGGTGGTCTTTGAATTCACCACCGATTCGCATCCGGAATTTTATGGATTAAGCGTCACCGATCATGATTACAGCAATACCACCAGCCAAAGTCCGGATTATGCCGGATTTAACCGGATGATCATTGATCCGACTGATAACAATCTGATTGTATCCTTTGGAAACTTGAATACCATCATGAAAATCAATCGGGAAACCAAGGCTGTTATCTGGAAGTTATCTGGAAATGGCGATGAATTTGGCATGTCCCCAGAACAGAAAACATCAGGACAAACGGACCTGGCCATTACTGCCGAAGGTGAATTAACCGTCTTTGACAATGCCATCAGTACTGGTCAAACGCGAATTCTGAAAATAAAACTCGATGAAGTCAATAAGAAAATTCTGGGCTACCAGGAATATAAGGTAGCGGGGAAAACCTCCCTGGCTTATGGCAGTGCTCAGAAAATTGGTGACAACATCGAAGTTTACACCATTGGCTGGGGCTTGACCAAGGATGGCACCGTGGCAGTTTCAGAAATTGATTTCAATACCGGCAAAAAGCTTTTGGAAGTTACCCTTCCCCAGGGCGTAGCCAATGATCGGGTTCAGAAATTTAAATAGAAAATGAGGTGAACCATGAAACCATTATTTTTATGCTACCCAAAATGTTCGACCTGTCAGAAAGCGAAAAAGTTTCTGGCAGAAAATCAAATCGCTGTGGAAGAACGGCATATTGTCGAGGATCATCCTCAAAAAACCGAGTTGTTCAAATGGATGGAGCAAAGCCAGGGCGATCCGAAAAAGTTTTTTAATACCAGCGGCCTGGTTTATCGGGAAATGGCATTAAAAGATAAGGTTAAAACAATGTCCCCAGCGGAAATGGCAGAGATCCTGGCCACTAACGGGATGTTGGTGAAACGGCCACTGCTTATTTTAGAAGATACCGTCCTCATCGGCTTCAAAGAAGAGCAATGGAAAGCGGCATTATTGACAAATAAACAGGATTAATCCCCAAAGTGGGCGTTATTTTTTCCTATAAATGATTTGTATGCTCATAAGCTATGGTCTATAATGGAATGAGGATTATTAATCGAATACAAAGGAGAAAAGCCAAATGTCACGAAAAACCATTGAAAAATTTAAAAAACAACCCGAAGCAGACGTCGTCGAAATACTTGAAATGGAACTGACTGAATATGTGTATCCCAAAAGCGGAACCGGAATTTGCCCCCAATGCGGTGGAAAAATGAACGGGGTCGGGCTTGCCTGGGAATGTGAAGGCTGTGACTTGAAACTTGTCGGTCCGGTATTTTAAAGAAAATAAGCGAATAAAAATGATAGAAAAGCGCATTTACCAATAAAGACGATTGGAAGATGTGCTTTTTTATATCACAAAGAATGGCAGATTTTGACAGGTGTGTTAAGCAGAAATCTTAAATAATTCCAAATGACAAGAGGAATAATTGGCGATGTTAGTAAAAAATCATGATTTTACGTGACATCATGATTAAATATGGTAAAATGTTGATAACTTTTTATATGATTTGCTTGGAAGCAATGAACTGATTTCATGATTGCGTTAAGTCGGCTGTTGGCCGAATTGATTAGCCAATCGAAGTGCATCATTGAAAAATTTAAAAAACTATCTGTGGATACGATAACGAATAACAAACCAATCCTTGGAGGAAAATAAAATGACGATTACCTATGAATTAGGGAAATCTTTATATGTGAACATAACGAATCGATGTAGCAATGCCTGTACGTTTTGCGTAAGAAAAGATGAACCGACCATAAATGGAGTAGACGACCTGTGGCTGGAAAAAGAGCCAACTCAGGAAGAAATACTGGAGGATATCTTAAAACGGGATCTGGATCAATATGATGAGCTGGTTTTTTGCGGCTATGGTGAACCAACCTATCGTTTGGACGAAATCTGTGCGATTGCCAAAGAAGTGAAAAAAATCCATCCCATTCCGACCCGGATTAATACCAACGGCCATGGAAACCTGATTTATAAGCGGGATATGACCCCGCTTTTAAAAGATGCCATTGATGTGGTATCGATTAGTTTAAATGCTAAAAATGAAAAAGAATACAACGAATTATGCCGCCCGGTTTTTGAAGACGCCTATGATCAACTGTTGGAATTCGCCCGACTTGCTGGCCGATACACAAAGGTTGTCTTGACCATTGTCGATATCCTTCCCATCGAAGATCAGGAAGCCTGTCGAAAAATCAGTGAGTCAGTGGGCGCGGAATTACGAATTCGTTCATATATTGATTGAAAAAGTATTGATTAAAAAGCACCAATGGGAATGGGTTGGCCATGAGTGACAATAATTTGACGCCCCGACATGAGAATATTAACGGGAAAGACATCTGGGTCGTGGACGACCATCAATACGTGCTCTTAATATGGGGGAAATTGTTTCAGCTTCAAAAAAAACCAATGGTGTTGTTGAGTATTGATTACCATCCGGATACCAATCCGCCATTCTGGCTGTATGCCTATCAAAAAGCCATGGCCATCGATCTTGATCGGGAAGATCAGCTGGTTGCAAAATTTCAAAATAAAATGATGTCTTCCATCAATTCCGATCAGTTGGATAGTATCGAGCTGGTGATGGGACAGATGCGCAATGATGAGCACATCAATACCGCCATGGAACTGGGCTATTTAAGCGATTACCACATAATCAACTGCATGGAAAAACATGCATATTCAACCGGTAACCATTATCTGGTTCCGGAAAACCAGTTTGGCAGCCTGGCGGATACCATGTTTAAAAATATCGGACTACCACTGGCAACGATCAGTTCCCAGGAGCTGATTCTGGACATTGATTTGGACTATTTTATCAGACAGGAAAACCTTGATCTGGATTTAAATCAGAACACGATTTTTTCAGATTTGGTTAAACAGGCCCAGGTGATTACCGTGGCTCGATCTAAAACTTATTTCGATTTTTTAAAAAAAGATCCGTTTACCATTGAAATCTGTGAAGAAAAGCTGATAAACCTTTTAGCAAAAATCTTAAGCTGACAAAATACAAAAATGACCAATGCTTATTAAGTAAGGACATAGTGATGATGGGAGAAAGTCTCAATGGGAAAATACAGTGAAGAAACCCGATCGATCGATCTACCCAGAAGCTTGTGCGAAGAACGCGTGCTGGCTTTTGATCAGACCAAATATGAACTAAAAAATAAACGGAACGAAAATAACGAAAGTCTGATTGTATTGCATTCAAAAATTGTCTTCTTAGCTAATGGTCAGCGGATTACCATTTTACTCAAAGAGGCAGACGATAACAAAACCGAAGTCAGTATTCGGTCTGAACTGATTTCAAACGTCCAGATCAATGATCGGGGTATGAATAAGAAGAACATCAGTGTGGTGTTTGGTTATCTGGGTGACGAAAAAAAAGTGGTTCAAAACCAAGCTCAGGCAAAGGAAGCTGACTCACATTCACCCAAAGGAAAAAAGAAGTTTTTCTCATTGGCTAAAGTAAAATCAGATCTCGAAATGTCGATGATGGCCAGCTATCTGGGTGGATATAAAGAATTTGAGAAATCGATCAAAGGAACTCTGGAAATTCATTCAGCCGGAATTGATTTTGCAGTGCTAGGTCCCAAATTTACCATCCCCTATATGGAAATTCAATCCATCACCATTGTTTCAGATCGTGATATCATGGGAAATCCAGTTTGGCAGGCCACCTGTTTTAAAAACGAGCTCAATAAAAGCATAACCGATCAGGAAAAAGAAAAGGAAAATAAACTAATAGTTGAATATCAAAATGAATCAGGACTAGCCCATTGTATTTTCCGGGCTGAGTGTTCCTTTGAGGTGGAAAAGAGTCTTTTGAAAGCTCAGGGATTAATACAAAAATTGATGACAGAATAAATACCCCAAAAGTGTTTGACAAAGTAGTTTAGATGAAGTATACTAGAGAAGTTGAAATAAACAATAACTGAATATGTAGCAAGTAGGGACGAGGGACACCAATTCTTTCAAAAATCTGTTATGAAGAAGTAGAAGATTTCTGAAAGAATTGATGGACAATTTAGCCGGTTTAACCGCTAACGCTCTTTCAAACCTATTTGTTTTTGAATGATTTGTCCGATTTTTGATAAAAAATCGCAGTGAGTAGGGAGCGTAAACGAACGAATGCTGACAAATGTTCGGCATTTTTTAAGTATTCTTATCCATAAGGAATAAGAATAGAATGGTTAAAAAATACCATCCTAACTGAATAGCTAAATTAGTCTCGCGACGATGGCGGAAGGGCCACACCTGTTCCCATACCGAACACAGAAGTAAAGTCTTCCAGCGCCGAAAGTACTTGGTGGGTAACTGCCTGGGAGGATAGGACGTTGCGAGGCTTTTAAACTTTTTGCGCGAAACAACGAGCCATGCGGCGGAAAATAAAAAAACAGAGACGAAAGAACAAATTAATTTGTTTTTTCGTCTCTGTTTTTTTATGGGGCGAAGACCCTAACGGAGGCATAGCGTTAGCGGAGAAGGCGTTGCTCGGATTTATTTAACGGCAGTAGTTTTAAGATCTGTTTGAAATGAATGTATTTTGGGTCTTACTGGAGCTATCTGACGATTGATGCAGCCGAGCCTTCATGACACAAGAGCCAGTATCATAAATG
>JAKLQL010000475.1 GCA_022013395.1 Acetobacterium sp. | reverse complement strand
TGGACCTTGCATGGGGTTGGATCATTGCGACGTTCGCCATGCTCAGGGAGATCAGAGCTAGGCACCTGATAACCTAATTGCGTTGCTTTTTCAGCAAGGATCACAATGACAGCATCTGCCTTGCTTGACATATTTCCATGTACCGCAATAAATAATTTTCGGGCCTTTTCGCCCCATAAAATTGCTGGTATCCCGTTAATTTTCAAGTCTTGTTTGATCATTTTAGTTGCCTTTTGTCATTTTGTCATTAAACTGATTGAAATGGATTTTTTCATAAAGCAGTGTGTTTTCATCATGGGGTTTCTTTACTTCATCCGGATAACCAATCGCAATGACGCATTCAACTGCATATTGCTCGGGTATTGAAAGACAATCTTTAATATAATCCTCCGTTTTCTTTTGTTCTGACTGGTATCGTTCGCGAACCTGAATCCAGCATGAACCCAAACCCAAATCCTGGGCGGCTAATTGAATCAGAATGGCCACAATGGATGCTTCTTCAATCCAAATATCACATGCTTCCTTGTCGGCTGCTACCACAATTGCCAATGGCACTCCTTTTAAGAAAGCTGATCCGTGATCTCGACAAAGGGAAAGCTGCGTAAGCAAGTCGTTATCGATGACGGCAATAAACTCCCATGGCCGTCGGCCCCGGGATGATGGTGCCATTAGCGCACTTTTTAAAATGGCTTCAATTTTTTCTTGTTCGACTGCCAGGTCTTTAAATTTACGAATACTTCTTCTGGTTTTTAACTGATCGTAAAGCATTAGTTTTTCCTCCTGAATTCATTTTTTTGTTACTTTCTAAATAGCTTCATCCAACCGCATTATCACATTGGATATTATTAGCAAGTACATGCCTGATCGTTTTTTATGGCGAATTTGATCTTATCCGAGTTTCTTCAGTGCTGTTTCCACATCTGATTGGATTCATAGATAAAATCATGCAGTGCCTTACTGGTATATCCGGAAAAATCACCAATGATTGCCAGCCGGATGCCGTAATTCACATATTTCTGGATAATTTCACCGGCAAGCCGGGTCTTCAAATCAAAAAATTCGTCTGTTAATGCTGTCTTATCTACAATAATAGCGTCACATTCGGTTTCATAGCGGACTGTCGCCATTAAATCCAGTGCCGACTGAACATCGGTAAGGATCGGTGTGGTTGTATGGACGTAGGCAATATTTTTGCTGTTGTTGTTTAATGCTTCTATCTGATATTCAATTTTATCTATATTTTCCATTTAAAAGACCTCAACTTCTTATATATTCTCAAATTAACAAATAACTGAGTGATGGACATTCAAAAAAACGGCTGACCTTACCTTATTTACATTTATTTCATTATACATCTTAGTTTCGCTAATTTCCACAAAACCTTCTAGTAAACAATAAAAAACGAGACATCAAGATTATGCTATCTCAATGCCTCGCCCTTAATTTTTTTCAATAATATATGTTTTTACAATTAACCGATATTCTCGCATATAATATCATTTAATTTTTCACGCAATTGTTCCTCTTCCCAATTTCATTAATAAAGCAATTGCAATTTTTATCTGATATGAGGTCTTTTTCAAAGTAAGTTTCGCTACTGTACCGCGTTCATTAACGCATAAAAATACTCCGATTGATGGGTTTGATAAAGCTGATACCAAGCCTCTAATGTTTCTGGCGAAAAGACCGCCAAAGCTTTCAGGACTGCCACCGTATATTCCAGTGGCGCAACTCCCATAGCCGTGATTAAGTTTCCGTCCGTAACGGCAGGGTCATTTTTGTAATAGGTTTCACCTTTATAATCCGGACAGACCATTTTGAGATAGCCCAGATCATTGCTTGTATGGTATCTGGAATCCAGCAGACCATTCTTGGCAAGTCCCATTGTCGCGCCGCAGATTGCGGCCACAATAATATTTTCTTTAATACACTGCTCGGCTTTATTGATGATCGGATCGTGGATTGAATCTAGCCAGGTGTCACCTCCTGGTAAAATCAATGCATCGGTACTTTTGATATCGCACCCGACCACACTGATATCTGGCAGTATTTTTAAACCGCCCATCGTTGTAATTGGTGTTACGTCAATACCGACAGTTACTACTTTGCAGGGCGTTATCCCCTTCTTAAAATATCTGCCAGTGTTAAGTTCCGCCGTCAAATATCCAATTTCCCAATCGGCCATGGTATCACAGACATAGAGATATATCGTTCTGTTCATTAAAAATTTCTCCTTTGATTTCAAAAATACCTGATCA
>JAKLQL010000474.1 GCA_022013395.1 Acetobacterium sp. | reverse complement strand
TATTGAAACCTGCTGGAAAAGGTACCGGAGTTATTGCTGGCGGCCCTGTCCGTGCAGTACTGGAATTAGCTGGTATCAGAGATATTCGTACTAAATCTTTAGGATCAAACAATGCACGTAACATGGTTAATGCTACTATGGCAGGCCTTGCTGAACTGACTACACTTGAAGAAGTAGCAGCAAAACGTGGTAAAAAACCTGAAGAAATTTTAGATTAGGAGGAATCATTATGGCTAAGCAATTAGAAATTACTTTAAAGAAAAGTTTAATTGGTCGTAACCCGAAACAACGGGCAACCATTCAAGCTTTAGGCCTAAAGAAAATTGGCCAAACCGTAACTCATAATGACACTCCTCAGATTCGTGGCATGATTCATATAACCGACTTCATGCTCGATGTAAAAGAAGTATAGGAGGTGTCAATATGAAGTTACATACTTTAAGTCCAGCCCCAGGTTCAAAAAAGGCACCCAAGAGAAAAGGACGTGGTACAGGTTCTGGTCTTGGAAAAACTGCTGGTCGTGGACAAGATGGACAAAAATCACGTTCCGGTGGTGGTGTTCGACCAGGTTTTGAAGGTGGACAAATGCCATTAGCACGTCGTTTACCAAAACGTGGTTTTTCAAACGCTCGATTCAAAAAAACATTTGCAATAGTTAATGTCGGAGAACTGAATGCTTTTGACGCAAACACAGTAATCACACCTGAATTATTGTTAGAATACGGATTCATCCGAAAATTAAATGATGGCTTGAAAATCCTTGGAAACGGAGAAGTTGAAAAGGCATTCACCATTAAAGCACATAAAATCAGCAAATCAGCTGAGGAGAAAATTCTCGCTGGAGGAGGAAAGGTAGAGGTGATCTAATATGGTCTCTACCTTGAAGGATGCTTGGAAAATTCCAGATCTACGACGTAAGATATTAATTACTTTAGCATTGCTGTTTGTATATCGGTTGGGATCCTTCATACCGGTTCCTTTTATTGATACTGAACAGTTAAGTCAGCTCGTCAATGATAATGGGATTTTTGGTCTATTTAATATTATTTCCGGTGGTAACTTTGGTAATTTCACGATTTTTGCCATGAGTATTACCCCGTATATTAATGCATCTATTATCATGAATCTATTGGCTTTTGCCATTCCAGCCCTTGAAAAATTGCAAAAAGAAGGGGAAGAAGGCCGAAAAAAGCTGGCCCAATATACCCGTTATTTAACCATTATTTTAGCACTGATTCAAGCACTGGGCATGAGCCTGTCTTTCGGTGATTTATTGCTTGAAAAGACAACCTTCACAGTATTTACTGTCGTTTTATGTATCACCGCTGGTACTGCTTTCCTGATGTACTTGGGCGAGCAGATTACCGAAAATGGCATTGGTAATGGTATTTCGCTGATTATTTTCATCAGTATCGTATCACGAATTCCATCTGCAATTTATCAAATGTACAACTATGTA
>JAKLQL010000473.1 GCA_022013395.1 Acetobacterium sp. | reverse complement strand
GAAAAAGATGAAAGTAGTAGAGGGCGCTTATGCAGTTGCACATGCTGCAAAGGTATGCAAACCGCATGTGATATGCGCATATCCGATAACGCCGCAGACACATATTGCTAGAGAACTGCTGGCAAACCCGGAAGTGCAGCAAGCCTATTTAGGTGGCTGATTGAAAAAACTGTCTCAATTGAGGCAGTTTTTTAATGGGAAAGCATCAACTTTGCAAAAATTGACCCCATATACCCATAAATAATTCTTAAACACCTTAATTTTGGTTCTTGATATGAAAATATACCTATGATATACTGTTAAAATTGAATGTGAATATAATTTATAGTGAAAGATATGGAGGATAACATGAGTGCTACAGTAGAAAGTATTGAAAAAAATATTGCAACCTTAAAAATTGAAATTAGTCCGGAGGATTACTCAAAGGCTGTCAAAAAGTCCTATGATAAAAATAAAAAACGTTTTTCGGTTCCTGGATTTAGAAAAGGAAAGGTTCCCAAAACCGTTGTCGAATCTTATTATGGAAAAAATGTGTTTATGGAAGATGCCATCGACTTTGCATTTGCACCAGCTTACACAAGCGCTTTGGAAGAAACCGAAATTAAACCGGTAACTCGACCTGATCTTGAAAACATTGAAAAGATTAGTGAAGAGGAAGGTGCAACTTTTATTGTTAAAGTTGGCGTTAAACCAGAGATTAAATTAGGTGACTACAAAGGGGCTGAAGTTGACTCATTGGATGCTATTATTTCGGAGGAAGAAATTGCTGAAGATTTAGCCAAAATGCAAGACCAAAACGCCCGATTGATTACCTTAGAAACTGGTGATGTAAAAGACGGTCATACAGCAACCATTGATTATGAAGGATTTTTGGATGACGAACCTTTCGTTGGCGGAAAAGATACTGATTATGATTTAGTGATCGGTAGCGGTACCTTTATTCCCGGTTTTGAAGAACAATTAATTGGTGCCAAAATCGGCGAGGAAACAACCGTTAATGTGAGCTTCCCGGAAGAATACCACGCTGAAAACCTTAAAGGAAAAGACGTTGTCTTCAAAGTCACAGTTAAAAGTATGAAAGAAAAAGAATTGCCAGAACTTGATGATGATTTTGCCAAAGATACCAGTGAATTTGATACATTAGCTGAATTAAAAGCAGATATTGAAAATCGATTAAAAGATGCCAAAACTGCAGAGTTGAGAAAAGCGGCAGAAATTGCGGCTGTAAATTTTGCGGTGAATAATGCTGAAATTGATGTGCCTTATCTTATGATCGAAGAAGAAGTTGACAACAATTTACAAAACTTTGAAACTCAGATGCAACAACAAGGAATTTCTCTTGATGACTACTTTAAGTTTACCAATGTAAATCGGGATGACTTCAGAGAAAATTTAAAAGAAGATGCAGAAAGAAACATTAAAACCGAATTAGTTCTTTCTAAAATCG
>JAKLQL010000472.1 GCA_022013395.1 Acetobacterium sp. | reverse complement strand
TTTTTGCCGATTGCATTCAACCCTTCCATCACCATATCATAAAGATCCTGGGCTTTAATTCCCTGCTCTATTAATTCGTCTGCCAATTCCTCAGCTTCATTCAACTTTAAATCCGCAATCAGTTCGATCAGTTTATTCTTCATCTTTTCCCCTCAACTCTTACGTACAGATCTGTATGTTTGATTATAGCATAATTACTTTTCTCAGCCTACTCATTTTCAGCCAGTCTGATAGAGTACCAGCCCAAAATAGGTCACCTTATCAGCACCGTTATTATAAGTCATTCCCAAACTGCGGCTCAACCCGACAACATCAATGCCGGCAGCTTCCAGGGATGGAATGGCATCCTCAGAAAAACGACAGGGTTCGTCCGTCAGGATAGCACAGCTTTTACAAATACTGCAGGTACCGGCGGAAAAAAAGAGGCAGTCAAGCTGATCCGATTTAGCCAAGTGATTGATTTCCTGAATCTCCTCCCGAAAGGCAACCCCGGCATCCACCATTCCTTGATAATCATAACGACTTTTCACCGGATAGGCTTTAGAAAACACCAACCCTTTGCCATAGCCCTGAATTATTTGCCTATAATGCTCCAGATCCCCCACCGCCGGAGGGCACATGTGATTTTTTCCGTAGAACCCACAATAGTTATCAGCGCAGCGGTCATGCACTTTCTGAGTAATATGAATAACATTGATGTCATCAATTTCCGCAATTTCAGTAAATTTTCCTCTTTCGAGATAGCTTTTCATGTTTTTCTCCTAATAATTTTTTTAGTTTATAAGCATTAACAGCCCTTCTCCTGAAGAGTTCAGGAGAAGGGCTAAATGATTTGAATAAGGAAAATGTCAATAGAGATAACGTAGTACCGACAATTGTTACATCGTGTTGTGTGCCTCAAGGCGAACAGTTGCGGAGACACGCCTATATTAAGCCAAGGCTTTAATTGCAACTGTACGAATTGCGCGCATACAACAGATTAACAATTGGTCGGTACGGTAGTTTATTGACAACCGCTAAGGTTTCGCTGCTATTTTTTTACAAACTCAATTTTTGCGCCGGTGGTGTACTTCCGACAGAATCGGTCCCGACCTAAAAGCAGCTCGGTGGCTTTTAGAGACTCGATCAGCGGCACATTTTCCGGGTTGACCACCGCCGAATCCATGCCGGCTGCCACGGCTAATGTCAGGAAGGTGCGGTTGACGAGAGCCCGGTTGGGCAGGCCGAAGGAAATATTGCTCAGTCCGCCGGTGATATGGGCTTCCGGATAGGTTGCCCGGATGGCGCGGATCGATTCAAAGGCAATCAGACCCGCCTGCTGATCAGTGGCTACGGCCATAATCAAGGGGTCAATATAGACTTTATCATCAGCGATCCCGGCTGCCCGGGTGGCCTTAAAAATCCGCTCCAATACTGTCATCCGTTCTATCACGGTTTTTGGCATCCCCGATAGCGATTCGTCCAGCGCCAGCGCAATAACATTGCAGTCCCGTTCTTTGATAAAAGGAATAAAATGTTTCAGCCGCTCCGGATCGCCATTAATGGAATTGATCATTGGCGTTGCTTTGACCGCATGAATGGCTGATTGGATCACTTCCGGGGTAGAGCTGTCGATGCAGATCGGGGTATCAGTGACAGATTGCACGACCTCCAGCAGCCACAGCATGTCCTCTTTCTCCCGGGAGGGATCGGTGCCGGCGTTCACGTCTAGATAGTCGGCCCCGGTATTGGCCTGATCCCGAGCCGTTTTTCTGATGAAGTCCGCATCCCGGTTGATGA
Organism: Acetobacterium sp.; assembly: GCA_022013395.1. Classification (GTDB taxonomy): domain Bacteria; phylum Bacillota; class Clostridia; order Eubacteriales; family Eubacteriaceae; genus Acetobacterium. Next base: position 2,772 of record JAKLQL010000472.1, on the reverse strand, counting down.
TGGCCTCCTGAACGGCTTTGCGGGTGCCATTTATTTTTTCTCCGATAAATATCATAGTGTCTCCGTTCTATTTCCAGTCATTGGCGGCCTGGAACATCGCCACCATATTTTCAAATTTTGTATTGGCTGGTGCATCACAGCCGGCAGTGATAAACAGCCCTTTAGGCCCGATGTCATCAATCAATTTGGTGACATAGTCTTTTACTTCCTGGGTTGTCCCAGTTGCCAGCAAGGGTGCTGGCACATCGCCCATGATCGCCACATGGTCGCCGAGTATTTTTCGGGCATTTCTTAGATCGGTCATACCATCAGTATTGATGATGGCTTTCTTTTCGGGGATTTCCAAAAACCGTTCAATATCGCGATCCCAACATTGGTCGAGATGGAAAGTAGCAATATTATTATTTTCAATGAGTGCCAATCCCATGGCTTTCATTCCCGGCCAAACCAGACGATTCCATATTTTAGGTGATACCAAAGCACTGGCACCCCGCCAGCCGCCAACCCAGGCACCACTTCCACACAGCGGATTTATGCTGGCCAACATCCCGGCAATTGAACCAGGTAACATCACCTCAATTGATTTTTCAATTTTATCTGGGATTTTATAACAGTCCATAAAAAACTGAGACATGGATCGTCCACCGCACAGCACTTCAAATGGCGGGCTGGCAACACCGCTATTAACGACGGGAAGATCACTGTTTATAAATAGCTCAACATTTTTCTGTCCATTTTTCTGCTGATATGCGATACTTTCCTGAAATTCGTTCATATCTACAAGCGTGGGGAAAATCCGATTAAATATTGTTTCAAAACCCTGTTCAATGATCACATCATAATCTTCCGGGGTGAGGACATTCGTTTCAACGACTTGCCATAAAGAATCGTCCGGCAATTCTCTGCCAGGCATTTTTATCTTTGACAGCCAGGCCATTGGCAAACTATGATCTGAGCGCATTCCGGTAACGCCAGTGTTCAGGCAATCAACTGGTGTAATCGCATCGATTTCATTGATATAATCAAGCGTTGTTTTAATCATAATGTCCGAATTCATCGCAAAATCTTTCATTTTCACATTCATATGGGCAGCAGGTGCGGCTTGTCCCATAAAGCAGGTGGTAACACGTTCATTTTTGAAATTAACCGTATCTTTTATCTTCTGTGATCTTTCTTCGTACAATTTACTTGCCATCTTACAACATCTCCTTGCATAATCTGACGGCCGACTGGGCGTCATCGCCAACTGCATCGGCACCAGTATATTTAACAACTGACTCATCGGTGGGTCCACCACCGATCACAATTTTGACCTGATCTCTCAACCCGGCTGCTTCAACCGCTTTTACTGTGTTTAGGATTGAATCATAGCAGGTTGTTAACAGACAGGACAGTGCCAAAATTGGCGCATCGGATTCTTTCAGCGCATTGACGAATACTTCCGGTTTGGCATCCACACCGACATCGATGACATCGAAGCCTCCTGATTTAAGCATCACATAAACTAAATCTTTACCGATATCATGAATATCCCCTTCAACGGTTCCCAGAACAACTTTAGCCAAAACTTCACTTGTTTTTCCATCCAGGTGTGGTGCCAGCATTTCGCCCACTTCTTTGAACATTTCCCCGGACATCATCAGATCGGAAACAAAATATTCTCCGGCACTGAACAATTCACCAACCTTGATCATCCCGGCTTCGCCTTCTTTAAGAATCTCTAAGGGATCGGTGCCGTTATCCAATTCTTGCTGGACCGCTTTCATCAGCTCATCCATTTCCAGATTCGCCAGTAATTCACTAATTTTCGCCATTTCCTTATCCTCCATGTTTTGTTTAGTTCGATTTTTTTATTTGAACCGAATATGACAGAAGGAGAAACTCATCACCATTAAATAAAATTTCAATATAATTAACAATCTGAAAATATTACTTTTATATTTATCCTGATTTATGTTAATATGATAATAATGAGAACTCCTTTTACGCTTCTTTGTACAATGTGGCCCGCAATGCCTGTACCTTGAAATTTTAAGGAGTCTCTTTTTTTCTTTTCTGCATTCACCTTACCTCCAGATTCTATTTGCTTTATAATACCGACGGTTTAATCGGTTATTACCCTACTAGTGTTGATGCCCACAAGTTTCGTCATGGTGATGATGGTGTCTATGACAGACCGGGCATACCTCATCTTCTTTTTCATCGCATTTTGAATCACCATGTACTGTCTCTCGATAGTCCGTCAATAACTCAAATACGCTGCAGGTTCTTTCCAATGCCATATGAAAATACTGAATGCTCTTATCTTTAGGAACCCCGCTGACAATCCCGTTAAAGGTCAATCGTCCGGCTCGGCTGCTGCCATCCGCTGTAATGATTTCACTGTTAATCGGCTGGTTTTGGCTGGTACAGCTTAATTTTATAAAATTTTCATCGCCCAGTTCAATTAAGCCTTTAATGTGTCCGATGACGACTGTTTCTGTTTTGCCAATTTGTTCAATATAACTCTGCAAGAAGAATTTTCCGATTTCCTGCCACTTTTCGTTTTTAATTGCCTGTCTTGACGTTAATGTTGTTTCGACCGCCAATGTTTCAAAAGTATTCTGATACATGGTTTGCTCCATTTCCTTAATTGAGTAGCTGTTTTATTTGATTTTCTGTCAATTCTTTCAGGTTTATTTCAAAAATCGGGACTTTCTCATTATATTTTTTGATGATCTGATTAGATTTTTTCATTTCTTCTGCACTTGCCAGATCAATTTTATTAATTAT
>JAKLQL010000052.1 GCA_022013395.1 Acetobacterium sp. | reverse complement strand
CTAAACCAAAATTTGATCAAAAAGAAACCCTTGAACCGATGAGTGATTCCCGTAAACAGGCTTACCTGGATATGGAAGTTGATTATGCCGAAGATTTATGGCCGGAATTGGAGATAAACGATGAAGACCTATAACGAAGCCTTTGCCTTATTGCTTGAAAAACAAAATGCCTATCAATTTAAACAACGCAAAAAAAAGGAAGCCCTTTATCATCGGATTCCCGAACTTTCTGCCCTTGATGACGAAATCAACCGTATGGGAGTTGCCCTTACCCGAGCCACCATCGCCAACGATCTGGATAAAAGCGATGCCATCCGCCAGAAAATGATTGAGCTTGAGACTAGAAAAAAAACATTGGCTGGTGAAAATGAGTCCCTACTGACCCACTCCTATTATTGTTCAATTTGTCAGGACACTGGTATTCTGCCCGGGGGCATCTGTTCTTGTTTAAACCAGTGTCTGGCTGAAATCAGTTTTTCCAGTTACGATTTGAAAACCCGAGCGCAGCGGGAAACCTTTGATTCTTTTAATCCTGACTACTATTCGGATCAGCCAATTGGTTCGGGCTCGGCCAGCCATCGCTCCAATGCCCTCAGCATTAAACAGAATATGCTCAAATACTGTCAGAATTTTGAAAATATCGAAGATCAGCTCCTCTTTACCGGTCCCCCGGGGGTTGGCAAAACCTTCATGTCCAATTGTATCGTCAATAAATTGACCGAAAAAGGCTATGGCATTGTTTATGTCACTGCTGCCCACCTGGTTGCCAGCATTCAGGATCAGCTTTTCCGTGAAAAGAAAACCTCCACCGAAATCTATGAACCGCTGCTGCTCTGCGATCTACTGATTATCGATGACCTGGGGGCTGAATTTTCTTCGGAATACAGCCAGAAACAGCTCTATGAGGTGATTGACAGCCGGCTTAACGCTGAAAAGAAGATGATTATTTCCAGTAATCTGACGGTTCTGAAAATTAAAACCCTTTATGATGAGCGGTTGTCCTCCCGGATCTCCGGTTATTTTAAAACGATCCCCTTTCTCGGGGAAGACATCCGCATTCTCAAGGCCCGACGGGGCCGTCCATAATAAAAAGGTGTTCAGGACAAAAACCCCGAACACCTTTTTTTATTTAGTCCATTCTTCATTCATTTTTTTCGATATATCTGGGCATTGGACACCACCGGCTCAAATAATTTTTTAAATTCGGCTGGCAGTTTCTGGGTTTGTTCCATGGCCAGGTATCCGCCCTCCATCAGTGAGTCATAAAACATGCCAATCACGTCGATCCGTTCTGGTTCATCAAAATGGAGCAGGACATTTTTACATAAGATCAAACCAAACTCCCTGCCAATACTGTTCAGCGTCAGCAGATCATGCTTCTGAAAGGTCACTGCTCCCCGAATCTCATCTGTCAAGCGATAATAATCTTTGTTCTCAAGCTTGATAAAGTATTTCTCAAAAATTTCTGTCGGAATTCGCTGAACCTGTTCCCGGGGATACTCGGCTTCAAAAATAATTTTATCAAAAAGATCACTCCCATCAATATCGGTTGCCTGGATCATCACATTTTTAAAATGCCTGGAATCCATCCGATCGCGCAGCAGCATCGCCAGGGTATAGGGTTCCGGTCCCATTGCACAACCGGCATCCCAAATCTCAATCACTGGTTTTAAAAGCAGGTCTGGAATCACGTGGTCGCAGATTAACTCCAGGGTTTGTAAATCTCTAAAAAAGTAAGTAAATGCCATCGCCGCCTCCTGGTTAAATAGTTTTATCAAATTGTTAAACTGAATGTAAACTCACCGCACATTGGTAATCACCGGCCAATGCAAATTCAAATAAATGCCTATTCCGGAGGTGTCATCCCGTAAATGTCATAAATTTCCCGGGTATACTGGCCATCCTCATTATAAACAATCAGTGGGGCATCTGTTTTTAATCCGGGGTTACCACTTTTACGAGCTTCGATCAAGACTAGATTGGCTTCTTTTTTGATCGCTGGATAAACAAACTGCAAATGTTTGACCTCGATTTTATAGGTTCGCATCAATGAAATGATATCGCCAAGACGTTCCGGTCGGTGCACCAGAAATAATCGTCCCCGATCTTTGAGCATTCGCTTACTGAAAATAAGAATATCTTCGATATTGCAGAGTACTTCGTGGCGAGATACCGTTTTTGTTTCACAATTGTTCTTTAGTCCAGCCTTTGCCCGCATATATGGTGGATTGCTGACCACCACATCGTAATAGTTTGGCAGCATCTCACTACCGGGATCTTTGATATCCCCTTCGATGATTTTGATTTGAGAAGACAAACCATTCAAGGCCATACTTCTTCTGGCCATTTCTACCAACGGCGCTTGTATTTCCAACCCGGTAATAGAAGCGGCCGTTGTTTTTCCATAGAGTAATAAGGGAATAATACCGGTTCCTGTCCCCAAATCGATCATATGAAGGGCGCCCCTGGTTCGTCTGGCGACGAACCAGGATAACAAAACTGCATCCATTCCAAAACAAAAAAAATCCGGATTTTGAATGATCTTCAGTTCCTTAAGCCCCAAATCCTCGATTCGCTCCCCTTTTTTTAAAAAGTTATCCACAATTAACTCCTCCTATCCACATAATTTTACAGTTTTCGGGGATAATTAACATATTTATCCACATATCCAGCAATTCTATCCACTATTTGTGGATAAGTAATGTAAATTGTTCATCTTTCCCTCTGAAACTCCCTTGCTATG
>JAKLQL010000051.1 GCA_022013395.1 Acetobacterium sp. | reverse complement strand
TCGGGGAGTATATCAAACATCCCACATTATTGAAACATTATAAAAAAGTTGTGGCTGGGATCGGCTACCCTGAATTACGGTTCCATGATCTGCGTCATGCTTTCGCTGTCTTGTCATTACAGGCCGGGGATGATATCAAGACTGTCCAAGAGAACCTGGGCCATCACTCGGCATCCTTCACAATGGACACTTACGCCCACGTTACCGATGCCATGAGAAAGGAAAGTTCTGATAGAATGGAAGCCCTGATTCAGAGCCTTTAGGGGTCAGAAAAACCTCTAAGGGGTCAATTTAGGGGTCAAACCCATTTCAAGGCATAAAAAAAACACCATCAGATGGCGTTCTTATCAGTTTTCTTATTAAATTTAAATGGCGGAGAAGGTGGGATTTGAACCCACGCACCGCGTTAACGGCCTATACCCTTAGCAGGGGCACCTCTTATAGCCACTTGAGTACTTCTCCAAAGGTAATAATGCATAATTGTTTATTCAATTCTCTGGCATTTGATGGCCGAGAGGGTGGGATTCGAACCCACGTGGGCTTGCACCCTAACGGTTTTCAAGACCGCCCCGTTATGACCACTTCGGTACCTCTCGCAATTCAAAATGCAAGACTAATATTACCAGTGAAAACGCATATTGTCAAGCGCTTTGTAAAACTTTTTTAATTATTTTTATTTATTTATATTTTTTCAATCCAGTTAAGTGGATCTTCCAGATTGCCTGTTTGGACACCATACAATGTGTCATAGATTCTTTGCGAGTATTCGCCTATTTTGCCGTCATTAAATGTCATTTCCGTATCTTTCCACCCTAACGTGCCAATGGGCGAAATAACGGCTGCTGTGCCGGTCGCAAAGGCTTCTTTTATTTTACCCTGTTGATAGGCTTCATAAAGTTCGTCGATGGTAATGCGACGTTCTTCAACAATTTCTCCCCAATGCTTTAATAAATCAATCACACTTTTTCGGGTGATGCCATTTAAAATGGTTCCTTCGAGCGACGGGGTAACAAAAACGCCATCGATTAAAAAGAACACATTACTGGTTCCCACTTCTTCGATATATTGCCTTTTTTCACCATCCAGCCATAAAATCTGTTCAAAACCCATTTCATGAACTTTTTCCTGAGCCGCCAAACCGCCAGCATAATTTCCGCCGCACTTCGCTTCACCGGTGCCGCCACGAACCGTCCGGGCAAACTCCGATTCCACGTAAATCCGACTGGGAACCATTCCACCTTTATAGTAAGAGCCTACCGGAGACATGATGATCATAAATTTATATCGTTTGGAAACCCGAACGCCAATAAACGGATCGGTGGCAAAAACAAAGGGACGGATATAAAGCGAGGTCCCTGGAGACTTAGGAATCCATGATTCATCGAGTTTAACCAAGGTTTTAAGGGCTTCCAATAAAAAGTCTTCATCGATTTGGGGAATACACATCCGGGCATTGGACCGGTTCATCCGTTTGAAATTTTCATCCGGTCTGAACAACTGCACCTCGCCTGTGGGCGTTTTATAGGCTTTTAAGCCTTCAAAAACCTCTTGGGCGTAATGGAGAACCATTGCTGACGGCATGATCTCTATGGGGCCATACGGCTTAATAACGGCATCATGCCAGCCAATTCCTTCGGTATAGTCCATTTCAAACATATAGTCTGTGAATTCTACACCGAAGATCAGCGAATCTTCTTCCGGTTTTTCCTTGGGGTTTACTGTTTTAACAATTTTAATTTCCATGTCTTCCTCCGATATCCATAGCAAAACAAGCACTATTTCATTTCATGAGATTAGTATAACAAGCTTTGTATACAAAGTACAAGTGTATTTTTTGAGAACAATGTTTTTTCGAAATACATTGTTTATCCCGGTTTTCTTGCAAACGAAACGCAAATCCGTCAACTAAAAGAGACGATGGTTTTACCCATCGTCTCATCAGATTCTATTCTACAAAGTATATTTCAATATTTTGTCTGCCCCAAGTCTGACAGGCTTCTTCACTATCCATATAAATATCGATAATACCATAACCCACAGCACCACCCCGGTCTTCTACGGTATAGACACCGCCAAGTGCAGGGATATAAACCTGCGTTCCAAAAGGGATGCCCCCCCATGCGGCAATGGTTCGACCTGACTGTGGTGTAGTTCCGGAAGCTGTGCCGCTGCCTGTTGCTGTGTAAGCAGTCGCACTGACCACCATACTACCTTTAAAACCACTTTCCTGATTAACGGATGTGCTACCGTCACCAGTGGCACTTTTTTCTACATTGACATTCCCGGTAACGGATGAAACCTGTACGGCTTCCGGCATGGTGATGGTCGTAGACGGACCGACTTCGATAATTTCTTCCACTGCCGGCATAATGACATCACTGGTGATGACTTCGCGTTTAACCTCGATGCCATTTTCATAACGAACCCGTTCTTTCATATTGGCTTTGCCATTTTGTCCAACCTGAACAACATTTCTGGTTCCGGCTGGCAGTCCAGGATTCTCAGCAATGGTCGCCTTCATCGGTACATCTTTGATACCGGTTGTTTCGACATAGCTGACTCGGGTTACCTTGATGTTTCCGGTTTTAGTTGTCAGTGGGGTATTTAGTCCCGGTTCAACCTTATCATCCTCATCTGGTTTGACACCATTTTCTTCGAGCACATCACCAACGGTTGCACCGCCGGAAAGATAAGCAATCGTTTTTCCATCAACCAGGATATTTCCTGAAATCTTCTTTTCGATTTGAACATCAATGACATCCTTGAACAAGGTATTTAATGGGGCGCTATATTTATATTCGTCACTTACGGGAAGATCGTTCGCGATCAGAACTTCTTCCAGGGATTCGAGCAGTTTTCCTTTGGCAGTGTATACCTTGCCTTCGA
>JAKLQL010000471.1 GCA_022013395.1 Acetobacterium sp. | reverse complement strand
TAGACAAGACCATCCGCCAAAATGGCTTTTTCGTAGGAGCCACGACCGGAAGTCCCGCCATTATTAACAATATAATCGTAAATCGCTTCCGGGACAGCTAATGGTTTAGGAAAGGTGGTTGCGGCATTATCTAAATAAATATCCATGAACGTCTCCTTCTATAATCAAATAATAATATGCTTAGTTGTTCTTTTATCATAGACGCTAAAAATAAATCCGTCAATAAAATTAACAGGTAGAATTTGGGTTGATAAAAATTCAGATGTTACAAATAGAATTAAAAAAGTGATAAAAAATTACAGTTGACAAATTAATTCGAACACGATAGCGTATGAATAAATAATCATGTGAACGGATGTTTATTTGAACGATATGCGTACGCTTATCAGATAAAAAGGGAGCAAAAATGAAAATTACTATTATCGGTGCTGGTCCGGGGGGGTATGAGGCCGCCATTATGGCGGCTAAATTAGGTGCAGAAGTAACGATTGTTGAGAAAAATGAGGTTGGCGGAACCTGCCTAAATATTGGTTGTATTCCGACTAAGGCTTTGCTGGCATCGTCAGATGTTTTGACAACCTCATTGGAAGCCGAAAAGTTTGGGGTTTTTAACGGTCATACGACCGCCGATTTAAAGCAAATGATTGAACGAAAAGATAAAGTGGTATCCGGTTTAGTTAAAGGAATTGAATTTCTTTTTGAATCGAATCGTGTTAATCTGGTTCATGGTATCGGCAAACTGATCGATTCAAAAACAGTGGAAGTTCAACTTAACGATGGCGGTGTTGAAACACTGGTAAGCGATAAAATATTATTGGCGACTGGTTCAGTATCTATCTGTCCGGAAATGTTTCATTATGATGAAAAAAAAGGTGATCGGAAGAAAGTGATTACCAGCACCGAGGCATTGGATTTAAAAGCACCGCCCAAAACGATGATCGTTGTTGGCGGCGGTGTTATCGGGTGCGAACTGGGACAATTTTTTAGACGGATGGGGACACAGATAACAATCGTGGAAATGGCCGATCAGATTTTAAATTCCGAGGACGAGGATGTTGCTAAACAACTACTACGACAATTTAAACGGGAAAAAATAAAGGTATTGACATCAAATGTCGTTATTGATGTGAGTGTTCAGAACTCAGGGGTCGTAGTGACACTGACCGATGGCAAAATTTTAGAAGCTGAAATGATGCTGCTTTCCATTGGCCGAACCAGCTATTCAAAAGGACTTAACCTGGAAGCCGTCGGAATTGAAATAGATCATCAGGGTCATATTGAAGTCGATGAGTTCCTGGAAACCAGTGTCAAAGGAATTTATGCTGTTGGTGATCTTATTAACACCCCGTTTTTGGCGCACGTCGCATCCAAAGAAGGGATTATTGCCGCCGAAAATATGTTGGGGAAAACTAAAACAGGGGTTCATAAAGCAATCCCCAGGTGTGTGTATACTGATCCCCAGGTCGCCGCCGTTGGAGTAACTGAGAAAGAAGCCCGGGAAAAAGGAATTCCTTATAAAACCGGCAGTTATGATTTTAGAGCATTGGGAAAAGCCCAAATCATCGGGAAAATCCAGGGACAGGTTAAAATCATTGTGGATGAAAAAGATGTGGTGATCGGAGCTTCGATTGTTGGACCTGAGGCGACTGACCTGCTGGCAGAGTTAACCATGGCAGTACACCTTGGTTTAACGGCCGAAGTGCTGGGAGAGGTAATCCATCCACATCCAACCCTGTCCGAAGCCATCATGGAAGCACTTCATGATGTTCATGGAAAATCAATCAACAAAGTATCATTACACTTATAAACTTACATTTATAAAATGAAAAAAACTTGACATGGTCGTATGAAAGAGTTATCATATGATTACAAAGACATATGAATTAAAAATCATATAAGAAAGCAGGACCATTATGTACAAAAATTTTACACCCGATACGATTAATTTAACTAAATATTTATTCTATACCGGCAAAGGCGGCGTTGGTAAAACCTCCACTGCCTGTGCAACGGCGGTTAGCCTGGCCGATCAAGGAAAGAAAGTATTTCTTGTCAGCACCGATCCAGCGTCAAATTTACAGGATGTATTCGAAACCGAATTAACCGGACAGGGAGTGCCCATTAAAAACGTACCGAATTTAATGGTTGCCAATCTGGATCCGATTCAGGCAGCTGAAGAATATAAGGAATCCGTAGTTGGCCCATATCGTGGAAAACTACCAGATGTAGCCATCGCCAGTATGGAAGAACAGTTGGCTGGTTCATGTACGGTTGAAATTGCCGCTTTTAACGAATTTTCCCGATTCATTACCGATGAAAAAATGAGTAACGATTATGATTACATTATCTTTGATACCGCTCCTACCGGCCATACTCTGCGAATGCTGCAATTGCCATCAGCCTGGGACAGCTTTATCGATGAAAGTACCCACGGCGCCTCTTGTCTGGGGCAGTTGTCCGGTTTAACCGAACAAAAGAAAATGTATGAAAAAGCAGTGCGAACCTTATCTGATGGTGAGTTGACCACTCTGATTCTGGTTTCCCGTCCAGAACCATCACCATTGGCAGAAGCAGCCAGAGCATCTCAAGAATTAAAAGAAATTGGGGTGGAAAATCAGATTCTGATTATCAACGGTGCCCTTGAAAATTTTGACAAAACCGATGAAATTGCGACAGCTTTCTACAGCAAACAAAAAGATGCCGTCAACAAAATTCCCAACAGTTTAAAGACATTGGACATTTATACCCTGCCGCTACGCGCCTACAACATTGCCGGCGTGGACAATATTCGTCGCTTATTTACCGAAGATGATGTGCTTGAAGTGGAAAAAGTTAAGGAAATCAGTGACATGCCCGGTTTGGAAAAACTGGTGAAAGATTTGTATGATTCAAACAAAAAAGTTATCTTCACCATGGGTAAAGGCGGTGTTGGCAAAACAACGATTGCAGCCGCGATTGCTCTGGGTCTTTCAAAAATGGGAAAAAAAGTTTTTCTGACCACCACTGATCCAGCTGGTCATATCAGTGCAACAACCATGGGTGGCGAAAATATCACTGTCAGTAATATTGATGAAGCCGAAGAATTGCAGAAATATCGGGAAGAAGTTCTTGGTAAAGCAAGAGCCGCTAATATGAGTCAGAATGACATCGATTATATTATCGAAGATCTGGAATCTCCCTGTACCCAGGAAATTGCCGTATTTAGAGCCTTTGCTGAACAGGTCGAAAAAGCCGAAGATGGAGTAGTTGTGATTGATACGGCCCCAACTGGCCATACATTACTACTGCTTAACTCCACTGAAAGCTATCATAAAGAAATGCAACGATCCAATGCCGACATTCCCGATTCTGTTGTCAACCTGTTGCCACGTCTGCAAAATCAGGCCGAAACAGAAGTTGTTATTGTGGCATTGCCAGAAGCTACCCCGGTCTTTGAAGCACTCCGCTTAGAAGCTGACTTAAAACGGGCTGGCATTATGAATAAATGGTGGGTAATGAACGCCAGTCTTTTGGCCACAGATACCAAAGATCCGTTTTTGCGGGCTCGTGCCAATAACGAAGAAAAATGGATAAAGCGAATCGCCGAAGATACCAAAGGAAACTATGTGGTTATTCCCTGGAAAAAATAAATTTATTTAGAGGATTAATTTAGAAAGGAAGAATATGGATATTTTACAGGAACAATTAAAGGCAAAAAAAGCGGGACTTGCGTATGCCATCCTAACCGTGGTTGAAACTGAAGGAACATCGCCCAGTAAAATCGGCAAGAAGATATTTTTGCTTGAAGATGGTACTAACCTGGGAACCATTGGCGGTGGTGAATTTGAACGTGAGGCGTTGGAAGACGCAAAAAAGGCCATTAAAGACCGGCAGAGCTATTTTAAGCGCTACGAACACATTCCGACCTATGAAGCAGTAGGTCTGGGATGTACCTTCAATGTCAGTTTGTTCGTTGAGGTGGTAAGCCCGCGATTAAAGCTGGTGGTTTGCAATGCCGGTCATGTAGGCAGTGCGGTTTTGTGTCTGGCGAGACTGCTTCATTTTGAGACCATCCTTTTTGATACCCGTCAACCCGAACAGATCCAAGATCAGATTGAGCAGGCCGACCAGTTTTTTCCCTGTGATGATTTTGAAAAAGCCATTCTTGAAGCGGATATTCCTGATGGCACTTACTACGTCTGTTGTGCCTCAACCCATACCCAGGATAAATCAGCCATTAAAGGTTCACTACAAAAGAACTTTGCCTATGTTGGGATGCTGGGCAGCTTTCAAAAGACAAAAGAAATGTATAAACAATTGGAAGCAGAAGGTATATCAAAAGACCTGCTTGAACAGGTCCATACCCCCGTCGGTCTGGATATCTGTGACATGTCACCGGAAGAGGTCGGTTTTTCTATTCTGGCCGAAATCCTGATGATCAAAAATGGCGGCACCGGAAAGCCCCGTAAAGAGCTTAAACGAAAACCACCTGAAAAAACGAATAAATAAAAGTTTAAGCGTATTGGGTTATCTTAAATAACCTAACTTATCTATACGAGCACCTATAATGAGGAGGAAAAAATGACAGTCATTGAAATACTTAAGGTTTTATCGGATACCAATCGTTTAAGAATTCTTAATCTGTTGTATGCACAGGAGTTGTGTGTGTGTGAGTTGGAGTATTTATTGGGTATTTCGCAATCCAACTTGTCAAAACATCTCAGATTGATGAGTGATGCCGGTTTTCTGGAAAGCCGACGGCAGAATAAATTTGCTTACTATAAAATAAAAGAGTTGGTTCTGACGGAGCATCCTTTTTTGATTGCTATTTTTGAAACAGAATTAAATAAAGAAGATTTTCTGTTGGACGAATTAAATAAACTGAGCAAATACCAGGAGAGTGAACTAACCTGCCATAATATCACGGCGTTGATTGTGTAAAGGCGTAGTATCGTAAACAGATCATCAAAGTTACAAAATACCAGGATTTTTTGATCTGTTTTATAACAATCAGCATCGATCCTGTGCAAACTATTTATGGGTGGGGAATCTTGGGGACTATTTATAGGAACAAAGAATAGTTTAGTAATTCCAAGAACGTACCGCAAAGTAAGGGAAATCTTACTCTGCGGTACGTTTTTTATTTTGAAAATTATTGACACGGTATTTCAAATCTGTTAGGATATAAACAAATATTTATATAAGTATTCATTTATATCAATAGATATTTATATATGGAGGATCATGAATGGAAGAAGTTGAACGACTGCAACATTATTTTCAAGTGCTAAGTGATGTGAACAGGTTGCGGATTATAAAGTTTATTGATAAAGAAAAACGTTCTGTTTCAGAGATTGTAAAGAATTCGAGTATGTCACAACCGTTGGTATCCCATCATTTAAAAGTATTAAAAAACCGTCATTTAGTTGAAACCCAAAGAGAGGGGCCATTTGTTTTTTATCAATTAACAAATCCGAAAATTCTTGATATTTTGGGACTTTTTGAAGAAATGTTGCCAAACGAAAATCTGGTTTCAGATTTTAGTCCAATGTTTTGCTGCCCCAGTTGGTGGGGAAATTCTAATTAGTTTAAAATTTTGAAAAATAAAGAAAAAATTTGAAGGAGGATAATTGAAATGTTGAATGATTTAGAAAAGGAATTTGACAATCTACCAAAGGAAGAAAAGGCCAAAGCGGTTGAACAAATACTGGATCGTTTTATTAAGCATTCAGATGATGCTGAAAAAACTCAGTTGATGATGAATGTCATGCCGAAAATAATGTGTCAGCAAATGATGGCTCCGCAAATTGGCAACTCCAAAACCAGCAACGCACAAAGTGCTAATTCTTGCTGTAGTGACAAGAATGAATCAATGTTTTCAACAGTAGAAATAAAGAATATTTTTGATGATTGGGTACTTCAGGTTCAAGAAGAAATAAACAATTTAAGAACTGAAAATAACGGGATCAGGAAAGAAGAACTTGCAAAAAAAATTAAAATTTCAGTCGAAAGTCTGGAATATTTTATTAAAGACGATATTACGAATGAGAATCTCACAAATTCTGATTTTGAAGTGATAAAAATAGAAAAAATACATAATATTTGTCCGATGTGCGAGGATTATGCCAAGGAACAAACCGAAAAACCAGTCGTTATTATGAGTTGTGAGGGTGCTTGCCTGCGTGGTGAAATATCAAGACGGGCGGCTAATCATATTTGTCATGATTTAATTCCAGATAAAACGGTTAGATTATGTCTGGGTGGCGCTTTCACAAAAGACGGCGGCCAAAGAAATTTGGTCAAAAATGCCCAACGGGTTATTGCGCTGGAAGGTTGTTTCATAAAATGTGCATCACGAATGATCAAAGGCGTCGTTCCTGATGCTGAGCCGGAAGTGATCATCACCGATAAACTCTTTACTTTTGATACAAATATATTTGGCATTAACGAAATGACCAAAGAAGAAATTCATGACAATTCATTTGAGGTTGCCCAAAAGATTGTTGATCAATTATAAAGTCAGTTTTATTATGGCAAAGATGATATATTGAAAAAAAAGATCTTTATAAAATAACGCATTAAGACAATAGCAAGGAAATATTAAATGCCTGGGTGCCGGGAAAAAAGATTGAAGAGTATGTGGCCTCTTTTATTATCAAAGGAGAAAAACTCTAGAACGTATCAACAGTAATAGTAATCTGCATCAATACTCACAAGAAATGAGAAATCAGCCTGTGAGTATTTTTTATTTATCAAGAAAAGGTTGAGATTAATAATTAAATAGGTTTAGATGCGAATAAATGGGTAAAAATAGTACAGTAACCAATCGAAATCACTATAAAAAAATTAAATATAAGAAAAAGATAGAAAAAATGTAATAAAAAAATACGTTATCAATCTAAAAATAAAAATAGTTAGATAATGATACAGGTGCAACAATGACAATGTGCTCAATAAATAGTCATGTGATCAAAAAAAGAGCATGTCAGCAAACATATAATGATCAATAAATGAACGAAACGCAAATGGGCTGAATAAAGAATCCACCCAATCGGTTCTTTATTTAGTTGGCACGTTTATTGCTTTATTAAATAGCATTCGAAAATATTATTCAAAAATCAATATCAAAATATTTGCACGAGTAGCCTTGCAAAAGTGTGACAGATCAAGCTAATGGAGGAAACAATATGAAGGTAGTACCTGTTCGTGAATCAGTGGGTATGTTCCTGGCACATGATATGACTCAGATCATCCCTGGGGAGTTTAAAGGAGCAGCATTTAAGAAGGGGCACATTGTGCAGGAAGAAGACATTCCCCGATTATTGAACATGGGAAAGGAACACATTGCCATTATTGAATTCAATGATGGAACAATCCATGAAGACGACGCGGCCCTGCGATTAGGAAAAGCGGCCTCGGGAATTGGCGTTGAATACGTCGGCGCATCTGAAGGGAAAGTGACAATGACGGCAACTCAAACGGGATTGCTAAAAATAAATGTGCCGGTTCTCCAGGAGATCAACGAATTGGGTGAAATGATGATGGCGACGCTGCATACCGATACCATGGTGACAAAAGGAACCCTGGTCGGATCGACTCGAATAATCCCGCTTTCGATTGAAAACGAGAAACTGGTTGCGATGGAAGAATTGTGCGAGCGAAATGACCCCATTGTTCAGGTGTTGCCGCTAAAAAAATTCAAAGTAGGGGTTGTCACCACCGGTAATGAGATTTTTTATGGCCGGATTGAAGACAAGTTCGGAGATGTTATTAGAGAAAAATTTGCCGAGCTTGATTCCTATGTATTTAAACAGGTTTTTTCCCGGGATGACTCGGACATGATTGCCCAAAGCATCCTGGGTTTAATAGAAGAAGGCGCAGACATTGTCACCGTAACTGGCGGCATGTCGGTGGATCCGGACGATGTAACGCCGGAAGGAATTGCAAAAACGGGAGCCAAGTTTGTCTCCTATGGCGCACCAACCTTGCCCGGTGCGATGTTTTTACTTTCTTATCTGGGTGACATTCCCGTGTTGGGATTGCCCGGTTGCATTATGTATAGCCACCGAACCGTTTTTGATTTGGTGGTACCTAAGTTGATGGTAGGCGAAAGATTAACCCCCAAAGACATATCCAAACTGGGGCATGGGGGACTCTGTTCCACCTGTCCGGTATGTCACTATCCCAATT
>JAKLQL010000470.1 GCA_022013395.1 Acetobacterium sp. | reverse complement strand
TGCTGGGGCCAAATGGCGCCGGGAAATCAACACTGTTAAAAATGATCACCGGACTGATCAAGCCGACGGATGGGGTGATCCTGTTTGAAGAAACCCCCTGGGAAAGAAAAGACTTAGCTAAAATTGGGGCCCTGATTGAAACCCCGGGAATTTATCCCAATCTGACTGCCTTGGAAAACCTAAGAGTGGCGTGTACCCTTTATGAACTGCCCATCTCAAGAGCCGAGGAAGTGCTCTCGATGATTGGTCTGGAAAGTGCCGGGAAAAAGAAAACAAGAAATTTTTCGATGGGTATGAAGCAACGGCTAGGAATTGGTTTAGCCATCATTAATAATCCCCGGCTGCTGATTCTGGATGAACCAACCAATGGACTTGACCCCGTGGGGATCGAAGAATTGCGAGAATTAATCCGTTCTTTCCCATCACATGGGATCACCGTCATTCTTTCCAGTCATATTTTATCAGAAGTGGCACTGGTTGCAGATGAGGTGTCAATCATCGCCAATGGGGTAGTGGGCTATCAGGGAGCCGTCCAAAAGGGTGAGGATTTGGAAAAGATATTTATGGATGTGATCAGAAAAAGTGCGGGTGAACGCGCATGTTAGCTATCATAAAATCCGAGTTTCAGAAAAGTAAACGGTCAGCGGTGAACAAATTTGTTATTATAGCACCCATTATGACGCTGCTGCTCTGTTATTTTTTAGGTGGGGGACAAAATGGCGCCTATAATTGGTGGGTGGTCATGTTTCTCCCCGGACTCATCGCCATTTTAGCGGCGATGATCATCGCTCGGGATAAGAATCTTGAATATAAAGGGCTATTTCTCTATCCAAAAGAAAAAGCGTTGTTCTGGATTGGCAAAACACTCTATGTGAGTTTACTGTTTTTATTTTCCAGCCTGATTTTTATGTTGGGCATTGCCATGATGGGATTATTTGATCAAGCGACTATTTCTTTGCCAGCCAACTTATTTGCCATGAGTGTATTAATTTTGACCTTTCTTTTTCAGATTCCGATTTGCATGTTTCTGGCAGATCGTTTCAATCTTTTTGCGGCAACGTTGTTTAACGTCGGCATGGTTATTTTATCGGTGGTATCATTTGGAACGGAATCGATTATAGCGTATTCCCCATATGGTGTCGGCGTGGCCTTGATGTGCCCGATTCTCCATATTTTGCCCAATGGCTTACCGGTTCCGGAAGGCAGTCCGTTATTAGTTAATAATGGGATCTGGAGTGCGGTACTGGGCTGTATGCTCGTTTTTATGATGCTTGTGACAGCAACGGCCTGGGCCTTTAAAGATCGGGAGGGAAAATAAATGAAGTTTAAAAATCTGCTGATTACTGATATAATGAAACTTAAATCAACCCCGGTTCTGTGGCTGCACGTGCTGGTACCAGTGCTTGGGTTGATGGTATTTTTGAGTTATTTTTCAGTGAGTCCAATGGACGATTTTATGAAACAAAAAACGTATATTACGGTGATGTGCGTGGCATTTCCGATTCTGATTGGTGTGATTACCGCGATGGTTGCAGAAGCCGAAGACCAGGCCGGGAATTATCGCAATCTGTTGAACGTCTATCCGGTCAAGTGGTCGGCGCTGATGAGTAAATACCTCATACTGATTGTGCTTGGGGCGTTGAGTACCGTTGTTGCAGTGATTGGTTTTTATCTTGGCATGTCGCAAATGATAACCGCATTGCCGATCGGAACTTATTTTGTATTGACGGGCATTCTATTTGGGTGCAGTTTGTTTTTATATGCATTTCATTTATTCTTAAGTCTGCGTTTTTCAAAATCGGTTTCCGTCGGCATTGGGATATTTGAAGCACTCATTGTGGCCCTTTTCAGAACCGGAATGGGGGATGGCCGCTGGCCATATTTTCCCTGTGCCTGGAGCATCCGTTTTACCTGGACGGCGATTACGCAAAGTGGCAAGGGGATCTTGATTCAGGATCCGATGATGACGCTGGGCATTGTTTTGAGTAGTGTGGTTACTGTTTTGGCGATGGTACTTCTGATGGTGTGGTTTTCGAGGTGGGAAGGCCGTAAATCGGAAGAATAGGAGTGGGTTATGGCAAACATATTAGTGGTGGATGATGACCCCGGAGTCTTGGATTTAATTGCCAATGTCCTGAGTAAAAACGGTCATCAGATAAAAAAATTGAAGTGCCCGAAGATGTTTTAAAAGAAAAACTGGATTATTATCAGCTCATGATTCTGGATGTGATGATGCCGGGGATGAGTGGCTTTGAATTATGTCACAAAATCAGAAATCAGGTGGATTACCCGATTCTTTTTTTAACGGCTAAAACGGAGGAAGCAGCGATTATTTATGGTCTTGGTTTGGGAGCGGATGATTATCTGACCAAGCCATTTGTCATTACCGAACTGCGGGCGCGGGTTGACGCCCATTTAAGGCGGGAATCACGCCAAAAAACCCATGCCTTTACGGTCGGGAATTGTCATTTTTTTATGTCCCGGAAAACCTGTTACATTGGTGATGCGCCTGTTGCACTGACTAAAAGCGAGTATGAAATATCAGAGCTGTTGGCGTTACATCATGGTCAGGTATTTTCCAAAGAACAGATTTATGAGTCGGTGTTTGGTTTTTTTGGTGAGAGTGACAACAGCGTAATTGTCGAACATGTGAAAAATATTCGCGCTAAATTTGCATTAAACAAAGAAGAGCCCATCAAAACGGTTTGGGGAGTGGGCTACAAATGGGAAGTATAAAGGGTAAAAATAAATCGTTGCGGCGAATATTTTTATACTATCTGGGGTGCATACTGGGATTTAGTTTACTCATTATCGGAGTCAATTATGGTGTTTTAAATTATGCACTTAACTCGGCAATTATATATCCGGCAAATTATGCGGAATCATTTATTCAAGAAAACAGCGAGGTGCTTCAAGGCTCAAAGACGATTACCCCAGAGATGATTCCCGATGGGTCTGGTTTCGGCGTTTATGATGGGACTGGCAATTATCAATACGGTTCATTTCCTGTGGATGGGTCGAATTCCCTTGAAAAAATCAGCCAGGTATGGAAGCATTATGAAAATGGGGATTCGTCGTTGAGTGGGTCAGAATTTATTTATGTAATCCACAGAGAAAATGAAGTGCTCCTAATCACCTATCCAATTTCATTGCAATTTAGTGATCTTCGTTTGCGTCAGATCTTTCCAAACGTGGAAGCGCTCTGGATTGGACTCCTGGCATTGGAAATGATTGGATTGATTGTGATTCTATCAATCAATTTTGGTAAATACTTAGGCGGAAAAATAGCGGTTTTGCAGGCGGCTTCCCAGAACATTGAAAGTCAGAACCTGGATTTTGATCTGGGCGGTAGCGATGTGCGAGAAATCAATCAGGTATTGGACAGCCTGTATCATCTCCGGGATGCCCTAAAAGAGTCGTTGCTGCGGCAATGGAAGATTGAAAAAGGAAAGCAGGAACAAATATCCGCTTTAGCCCATGATATCAAAACGCCATTAACGATTATCAAGGGAAATGTGGAGCTTTTAGGCGAAACGGTTTTAGATCAGGAGCAAATGCTGTATCAGAAATATATCATCGAAAATGCAACCCAAATAGAAGGCTATATTAATAAGTTGGTTGAGCTTTCAAAATCGGAAACACCGGAAGCGTTGGCCGTTAAAAAGGTAGTGGTTAAGAATCTGCTTGATGGTATTCATGAACAGACCAGGGGCATGATTATAAAAAAGAATATTAAACTCACCTGGAAGGAAATTGATCTGGCCAGTGTAACGATTCAAGCGGATCGGGAAAAGCTATACCGGGCGGTTATGAATGTGATGGGAAATGCTGTTGAATTTACACCGCCCCAGGGAACCATTGCGGTAACGGCGCAAAAAAAAGACAGTCAATTGATCTTGACCATTCTTGATGGCGGAAAAGGCTTTGGAGACCAGGCACTACTTCATGGGAAAGAACAATTCTTCATGTCGGATAGCAGCAGGACAGATCACAAACATCACGGAATGGGGCTTTATATTGCCGATAACATTATGAAGCAGCATGGTGGTCAGCTTGTCATTGGCAACACGGGTCAAGGTGGTTTAGTAACCATCACTCTTCAGATATTCCAGCCACAAAATGAAAGTACCAGGATTATCACTATTTAATACCAATGTGCATAAAAAAAGCCACCACGTTATTAAGTGATGACTTTTATTTTGGCAAGTTGATCAATAATTACCGTGGATTATCGCAGCTGAAACTGATCAATCATTTGTTTTAATAAAACCGATTGGCCAGATAACTCTTCACTGGCCGCCGCACTTTGCTCGGCAGTGGCTGAGTTTTGCTGAACAACCTGGGCAACCTGTTCAACACCCATATTGATCTGGGCAATGCCCGTGGCTTGTTCGTTGGAAGAAGTGGCAATATTGCTAATCAAGCCATTAACCTGGCCAACACCAGCGACGATTTGATCGAGTGCTACGGCTGTTTCATCAGCTATTTTGGTGCCTTTCTGAACCTTGTTGATGGAACCTTCAATTAACAAGGTCGTTTCTTTGGCAGCGTCAGCACTTCGTGCCGCTAATGTTCTTACTTCCTCAGCGACGACTGCAAATCCCTTGCCATGCTGTCCAGCCCGAGCCGCTTCAACGGCAGCATTTAGAGCAAGAATGTTAGTTTGGAAGGCAATATCATCAATGACTTTAATGATTTTTGAAATATCGGCGGAAGATTTGTTAATATCGACCATCGATTGCTGCATTTCGATCATCTGACGATTACCTTGATCGGCATTTTCCATAACTTCAGCAGCTAATGCGCTTGCCTTGTTAGCATCAACTGCGTTGTTCTTAGTCTGGTCGGCGATTTCAGTGATGGATGCGGTTAGTTCCTGAATCGAGCTGGCTTGCTCGGTGGAGCCTTGAGCCAATGATTGGCTGCTGTCAGATATCTGATTAGCTCCGGCATTAACTTGTTCAGCAGCATCGTTGATGTCACCCAATAGCGCATTTAATTTTTCAAGAATCGTATTGAGGGAAATAGAAATGGCATTGAAATCGCCTTGATACACTCGGACATCACGAATATTTAGATTCCCATTACCAATCTCTTCAGTAATCGCCGAAATTTCAGTGACAACAGTTTTAAATCGGCTGCCCATTGTATTAACTGAGGTT
>JAKLQL010000469.1 GCA_022013395.1 Acetobacterium sp. | reverse complement strand
CCGGTTCAACCTCCACAAAAATCGGTGTTTTTGAAAATGAAACCGAGGTGTTTATTCAGTCGGTTGAACATGCTAGTGCAGCACTAGAGGCCTTTCCGACGATTAATGACCAGTTTGACTTCAGAAATCAGACGATGCTGGAAATCCTAAATACCCGACAATTTGATCTCAATAAACTGTCAGCAGTAGTGGGCCGAGGCGGATTGCTGCCACCCGTTCACGCTGGTGGCTATGTTGTCAATCAGGCCATGAAAGAGCTGATATTAGCTGGCAATCTTTCGCCCCATGCCGCCAATCTGGGCGCCCTGCTGGCGGATGCTATTGCGGGGCCGCTGGGGATCCCGGCCTTTATTTACGATGCGGTTTCGGCCGATGAAATGGTCGATATCGCCCGGATCACTGGCTTTCCTGAGATTCAGCGAAAAAGTCTCTGTCATGTATTAAACAGCAAAGCCATGGGCAGAAAATATGCTAAAGAAATGGGAACAAGCTACACTGAGCTGAATCTGGTGATTGCCCATCTTGGCGGTGGAATTTCGATCAGTGCTCATCAAAAGGGACGGATCATCGATGTAATATCGGATGATACCGGCCCTTTTTCGCCGGAACGGTCGGGTAGTGTGCCTCTGTTTCCACTAGTAGATCTGATTTATGACAGACATTATCAGAAAACCGAACTGCTCAAAAAAATCCGTGGTCAGGGTGGCTTAAAAGGACACCTGGGCACTGGTGACATCCGAGAAATTGAAAAACGGATTTTGGCGGGGGATGATAAGGCCAAGCAAGTTTATGAAGCCCAAGCTTATCAGATTGCAAAAGGCGTCGGCGAAATTGCCGTGGTATTAAAAGGTGAGATCGACGGGATTATCCTTACCGGCGGGATGGCTTATTCCGAAAAACTCACCAGCATAATTAAAGAATACATTGCCTTTCTGGCACCGGTCAAATGTTTGCCCGGAGAAAACGAAATGGAAGCCCTGGCTTTGGGTGGGTTAAGGTTATTAAGAGGCGCAGAATCACCGCATCTTTTTAGTTACTCTAACCACTGACAAATTGATCCCGGTTTAGATACAAGTTGCAGCAGCTTCACAAATTTTTCTTGTTTCAATATCCCGTGAACGTGATATAATTTTAAGCAAAGTAATTCGACAAAAATGCCAAAGAAAACGAGGACTAATAATGGACCATATGGAAAAACTACGGGAGTATGCCCGACTGATCGTCCGAACTGGGGCCAATGTTCAGCAGGATCAGCTGACAGTGGTGAATTGTTCGGTTGAGAATTTTGAATTTGGACGGATGATTGTCGGTGAGGCATATAGAGCCGGTGCCAAGGATGTAATCGTCTTCTGGAACGATGTCAAAACCAGCCGCCTTCGTTTTGATAACGTGGGCCTGGATGTTTTGGGGAATATCCCCAACTGGCTGGCCGAATCCCGAAATTACTATGCCGAGAATAAAGCGGCGGTAATTTCTATCGTTGGAAATGATCCGGAAGCCTATAAAGGAGTGGATAGCGAAAAACTGAAGACCAGCAGCAAAGCATCCGCTAAAGCTTTTGAACCCTATTATAAAAAGATGATGAACAGTGAATTCCAGTGGTGTGTGGCGGCAGTGCCCGAAGCTAAATGGGCCCATAAGGTCTTTCCAGAACTTTATGAGGAAGAGGCTATGGCCAAACTCTGGGAAGCTATCTTTGATGCAGTGCGCATTAGTGAAGATGACGCGGTCAAGGCCTGGAACGATCACAAAGCCTTTCTGGCTGAAAAATGTCGCATCCTCAATGATGCTCATTTTGATGCCATGCGTTATCGCAACAGCATTGGTACCGATTTTACGGTGGGGCTGCAGAAAGATCATATCTGGGAAGGTGGCGGCGAATTAACGCCGGATCAAATCTATTTTTTTGCCAATATGCCCACCGAGGAAATCTTCACTGCCCCGGACTGTAATCGGGCGGAAGGTACCCTGGTTTCATCCCTGCCGCTGTCCTATCAGGGAAACCTCATTGAGAATTTTAGTCTGACTTTCCACGACGGCAAGGTAACTGATTTTCATGCGGATAAGGGCGAAGAATATCTCAAAATTTTGATTGAAACAGATGCCGGTTCCCGGAGCTTGGGAGAAATTGCTTTGGTTCCCTTCGATTCACCGATTTCTAACACCGGAATTCTTTTCTATGATACCCTGTTTGATGAAAATGCCTCCTGTCATTTTGCTCTGGGGGAATGTTATCCCACTACCATCAAGGGCGGGGGCGAAATGACCAAAGAAGAACTGATTGCCGCCGGTGGAAATCAGTCAGACACCCATGTAGATTTTATGATTGGCACCAGTGATCTGGAAATTATCGGCATTACCAAAGACGGTCAGGAAATTCCGGTTTTTAAAAACGGTAACTGGGCCTAAGTGTTAAGCATAAAAATCATGTAAGACAAAAAAATATTTTTGAAAATGGTCAGTCTGTTTGAATTATTTTAGCATAAATAGGTATAAAACAAAGTAATTGAAAAATTCAGGAGTGTGTATGGAAAAAGTAATCGATATTAAAACAAAATATCAACAGGAAATTGCCGACATCCATTTTTTGTTAAAGGAGGTAGGCTGCGGTCGGATCTATGGTTTCCCCGGCAATTGTACCCCGGGAGATGACGAACTGAAAACCAATGTGGATACCCTCACAGAAAAATTCAACGATTTACTGGATAAGATCGAATCCGGAAATTAAACGGGAACTAACCTTTGTTCGATGTTTTTTAATTTCGCAAATGACTATAATCATGTAGTGAGAAGGAGTGAATATGAAAAAGAGTTTGAAGAAAACACTGTCTGTTTTGCTGGTCAGCTTTTTGCTGGCAGTTTTGACCCCAGCGGGGGCTTGGGCAGAAGAAACTGATGTGCCGACAACAGCCCCTTTAAATCCAGCTTTTGTTCAATATCTGGATGCGCTCCAGTCGGGAACTCTGAATACCGCAACCGTAAACGGCCATTCCCGGGGTTATATTCCGCCAACATTACAGCGTTTTGAAGGTACCGATGATACAGACATTACTGGATCAGCAAGTTTTCCGGCGACCTTTGATTTGCGGACAACCGGCCGGATCAGTGCCATTCGTGATCAGGGTGACTATGGCAGTTGCTGGGCTTTTGCCAGTTTGGCTTCGTTGGAATCCTATGTTGAAAAAGACAAAGTCGTTGATTTTTCAGAAAACAACTTGATGTGGAACAATGGTTTTGATGGAACCCCGGATGATGGGGGTAATTATTCCATGGCTACCGCTTATCTGGCGCGTTGGAGCGGTCCGGTTAATGAAAGCAGTGATCCCTATGGGACAGCAAAAAAATCCGGATTATTAGCAGCATACCATGTTCAGGGAGTGGAATATATTCCCGAATCAGCTGCGGCCATCAAGCAGGCGCTAATGGATGGCGGGGCGCTTTACACATCCATGTATTCGGGAGCGCTTGACGATGCGCGTTATTTTAACAGCAGTACCTCTGCGCTTTATTACGATGGTGATGATTACACCGATCATGATGTTGCGATCGTAGGCTGGGATGATAATTATTCGCGCAGCAATTTCGTCAATTCGCCTCCCGGTAATGGGGCCTGGATCATTCGCAATAGTTGGGGATCGGATTGGGGCGATGGCGGCTACTTCTACATGTCCTATTACGACACCTATGCTGGCAGTAATGTAACTGCTTTTCATAGTGCAGAAGCGACCGATAACTACAGCCGGGTTTATCAGTATGATCCTCTCGGAGATACCTCGGCACGGGGTTATCGGGACAGCAGCAACACGGTCTGGGGCGCGAATATCTTTACCGCTGCTGCCAGCGACGATTTAACCGCTGTCAGCACCTATGCATTAGCTCCGAATACGACCCTTGAAATTAATGTCTATACCAATGTTAATGATGGGGCACCAACCAGCGGCACGTTAAAGACGACACAAACAGTGACATTCCAACGAGGAGGGTATTACACTATTAATTTGAATAATCCTGTGGGGCTGGTTGCTGGACAGAAATTTGCGGTGGTGATAAAATACAATACCCCGGGAACTGATGATTCAGTTCCGGTTGAAAGTCCGATTGTAAATAACAGCAGTGCCGCCAGCGCTAATCCGGGCGAAAGCTTGATGAGTCGGACTGGCAGCGGCGGCTGGTATGATGTTTCGGCCAAGGATGATGGCAATATCTGTATTAAAGCCTTTACTGGTGAAGCCACGCTTCTGGAGAATATCGCAATTACGCAACCGGCAACAAAACTGACCTATAAAATAGGCGAAGCCCTGGATATCAGTGGCTTGGAGGTAACCGGAACCTATAGCGATGGCGCAACCAGAAAAGAAACGGTAGCAACTCAAAACATCACTGGCTTTGACAGCTCTCAAGTTGATGCAAATCAGGAACTGACCATCACCATTAATGGTAAGACCGTTACCTATATCGTGGCAATTGAGGGTTCAGGACTACCGGCGGATTGTCTCTACCGCACCCACGTCCAGAATGTGGGATGGCAGGTTTGGAAGAGCAATGGCCTTATGAGTGGCACATCAGGAGAATCACTGCGGCTGGAAGGCATTGAAATTAAGGTTGATAGTTCAGATTATGATTTGGGTATTGAATACGCTACCCATGTGCAAAATGTCGGCTGGCAAGATTTCAGAAGTAATGGAATCATGAGCGGAACCTCCGGGGAAGGTCTGCGACTGGAAGCCATTAAGATCCGGCTGACCGGCGCTGATGCAGACCAGTT
>JAKLQL010000050.1 GCA_022013395.1 Acetobacterium sp. | reverse complement strand
TTGCGGATGGCGGTCTTTTGGCCTTAGGCGCAAATATTTGGAACATGGGATTTTATGCCTGTTTACTGGTTTATCCCTTGGTCTTTAAGCCGATTGTTAAAAGAGGACTGACGCCAACCCGAATTACGGTGGCATCAATTGTTTCAGTTGTTTTAGCGTTGACTGTAGGTGCCGTTTCGGTTGTTCTTCAAACGGTGGCTTCTGGGATTACCGAACTTCCGATGGTTACCTTTATGGGATTGATGATCCCAATTCACCTGGCGATTGGTCTGATTGAAGGAATTGTTACCGGCGGTATTTTAGTCTTTGTTTATAAAATGAGACCAGAATTATTGGAATCTTCTGTGGAAAATAAGAAATTACCGAAGAGTCTTTCGATTAAAAAAGTAATGGGAATCCTGCTGGTTTTTGCTGTCGTTGTTGGTGGCGGGTTATCTGTCCTGGCTTCTTCTAATCCAGATGGACTGGAATGGTCAATGGAAAATGTTGCTGGAACAACTGAGCTGACCGCAACTGGAAATGCCCATGATAGTGCTGCAAGCATCCAAAAAAGTACTGCATTTTTGCCTGATTATGGCTTTAAGTCAGCTAATGGCGAAGGTTCAGCCGTGGGAACCAGTGTTTCCGGAATTATCGGTGCAGGAATAACCTTGATCATGGCAGGCGGAACCGGCGGTCTGATTTATGCAATTAAACGAAAAAAAGAGAAAGCTGCATAAGTTGTATTTGATAAAGTTTTGTTTTTACAAATAATTATTTCGAATAGCCTCTGTTTATTAGCAGAGGTTATTCTTTATTTTAAACCTGGAAGGTAATGGAATGTCAACAATAACAGATTCTATGAACACAATCAATTCTCTTGAAGAAATGGCCGATGGTAATACCATCATCCATCATTTACATCCCATGGTCAAGTTGATCACCACCATGCTTTATCTGGTGCTGGTGATTTCCTTTAATCCATACTATATTACCGGGTTAATGGTGTTTGCTTTTTATCCGGTGATCCTAATGGCGCTGGCAGAAATTCCCTATAAACCTTTATTAAAACGACTGCTGATTGCACTGCCTTTTTCGTTCTTTGCCGGTATTTCTACAAACTTCTTATCCCGATCGCCATACCTGAAATCACCCGGGTGCGTCTTCTGAATAAAATAGGATACCGGTTCGC
>JAKLQL010000468.1 GCA_022013395.1 Acetobacterium sp. | reverse complement strand
TTTTTTTAATATTTCACAATTTTCTTTATCATTATCAATTACTTCAACAATATTAAAACCGCTCTTATGAAAAGCGTATGCTCTCCCACCTAATCCTCCGTTTAAATCCAATACTCTCTTTCTAATCACAATATCATACCTCTATAATTATTTTATATTAGTAGCTGAAAAAACTGTGCCAAAGGGACGATTTGTCCGTCTTAACCGTTATTACAAAACAAACATCTACAAGAATTTCATCTTATAGTACATAGAACATATGCACATTTCTAAATAAACTCTGTATGAAACTCTTATCACTAAAGAATTAGCACTCAGCTATCCGTCTTTGTTATACATTCACAATCACCAATCAGTGCTTTAATCGACTCTAATGGATTTATTGTATCATTTAATGGTGCCGTGAGAAAGATTATATCGACCGTTTGGCAAAAAAATAAACTCACAGGCCTTCAGCCTGTGAGCTTTAAAAAGCGATCCTGGCGGCGGATCACTCCTTTTGTTGTCATGCTTTTATTTCTACCTACTCGATATGTTCCAGAAACTGAATCTTCAACCCATTGGGATCGGTGATAAATAAGAACTTAATCGATGGTGCCGGTTGAAACGGGCCACTGTGCAGCGCAATCCCTTTGGCTTTTAAAGCTGCCATGGTTTCGTCCAGCGAGTCAACTTCAAACCCCAGTGAAATGCTGGACCCGATACCAAACTCCTGGATAGTCCGATTGCAAACCAGTTCCAACTTCGTTTCACCATCGCCTAAAAAAGCCAGTTCAATATCTGGCCCGGCTGGCCGGCGGCTGTCGACTGTCAAACCGACAACATCGGTATAAAACCGGATTGATTCATCCATATCCTTAACGGTAACCGTTACCCATGATAATTTCATAATTTTCTCCTTTGCGACTAAAATCTTAGTTTGTTCATTTTATATATGGCATTGTAGCATTAAATCCGGTTTTTCAAAAGGTTTAATCTCAAATTAAAGCAACGCAGATTTCTGCGCGTTCGACAGAAATCTGCGTTGTGATTCGTTGCTTTGATTTAGTTAGAAACGACCGATGTTTCGGGCGGTCATAAAGGCTTCGGTGTTGGCACTGGTAATATCCCGAGGAGCGATCACATCCCCGACCAGGTAGAATTCCGGTGCGGAGAAATTCAGCGCCAGGGCAGCGTCACGGCGGGGTTTCTGGCCCACAGCGTAGATCACCGTGTCGGCGGCTACGAATTGGTCAGCCCCGTTTAGTTCACATAAAACACCGTTTTCCTGAATTTTCTTAACCTTGGTATTAAATTGAATGTCCAGACCCCGTTTGATGATTTCAAATTCCAGGCCCAGCATATGGAGGAAATTGCCGCCGTCATTAACCCGGTCGGACAATTCAACGATTTTAACTTTTTTGCCGTTGGCAATCAGGTGTAGTCCCAGCTCCACCCCAACCAGACCGGCCCCGATGATCACCGCTTCATCACCGATTGACTCAATAGCGGTATAGGCATCCTGGGCACAGATGACATTTTTATTGTCAATGCCGGGGATGGCCGGTTTAACCGGTTCGGCACCCATGGCTGCAATGATGATATCCGGATTGATGGTTTCAGCCAGTTCTGGTGTCACCGCGGTACTCAGGCGCACCTCAATATTGGCATCCTGAATCCGTTGTTCCTGCTGGTTCAGATACGCGTCCAAATTTTTCTTAAAGGCCACCTCTTCTTCACAGCGGAGTACCCCACCCAGGCGATCACTTTTCTCAACTAAAATCACTTCATGACCGCGGTCGGCACAGGTCAGCGCCGCCTGCATCCCACCAATACCACCGCCAGCGACCAACACTTTCTTGGTCACTGCGGTGGGAATGGCGAATTTCATTTCCAGTTCCCGACCGGTTTCCGGATTCAGGGCGCAATACGGTTCGCCGTTGGTGAGTTCGCTGGAAAAACAGGATAAACAGCGCATGCACTTAATAATCTTGTCTTCATTACCGCTACGTAATTTATTGGGGAAATCGGGATCGCACAGCAGTCCCCGTGCCATTTCCACCACATCGGCCTGTCCCGAACGGATGATTTCTTCCATCAGTTCCGGATCATCCAGGGCGCCGACCGTGGCCACCGGCGTTTTAACGTGTTTCTTGATTTCGGCCGCATATTTGACATTGCAGCCGTCTTCGGTAAACATGCTGGGATGGGTGATCGCAAACACTTCAGCGACCTCGTGATTACCAGCCGAGATGTGCAGTAAATCAACGTGGTTTTCCAGCTGCTTGGCAATCGCAATCCCATCTTCAATCCCGAATCCGCCGTCATAGCATTCGGAACCACTTAAACGGATTTCAATCGGGAAACCCGGTCCGACTTCTTTGCGGATGGCATCGCAGACAGCAATAACCAACCGGGCCCGGTTCTCAACATCTTTGCCGCCCCATTTATCGGTACGGGTATTGGTAATCGGTGAAAGAAACTGGTGCAGCAGCCAGCCATGACCGGCATGGACGGTGACCATCCCAAAGCCACAGCGTTTTGCCAGACCGGCACCCTGAGCAAATTTCTTAATCGTCCGTTCGATAATTTCTTCATCCATGGCCTGAATCATCCGGCCAGCCAGCTCACATTCTACCGGGCCATAGGCAACCCCTTTTGAGGACGCGCCAAAAAAAGACAGATCCCGATTGGCAAACATTCCGGTATGCTGCAGTTCCAGGGAAGCCACTGCCCCATAAGTTTTGACCCCATAGGCCAGCCGGGACAGGTTGTTGCTGATATTAGGGGTGTCCAGACAGATATGGGTAGCCCCGCCGCGACCCAGTTCGCCATCGACAATCCCTTCAAAGGAAGTCACGCTGGCCGCGCCGCCCCGGGCTTTGCGTTCATAATAAGCGGCCGCGCCCTCATTGAGATAACCATCGCCATTGAGATTCTGGTAGCCAGTCGGTGATGCAAAAATACGGTTTCTAAACAGGGTGTTCCCCAACACAATCGGGGAAAACAGATGGGGGTATTTGCAATTTTTCATACGATCTCCTATTCAACTATAATATCTGAAAAGTTTAGTTGAGATGATTATACGTCGGCATCATCGCCCTGTCTAATAGACAGATCTGATGGGGTGATCAGAATAGCTTATGGAGGTTGTCCTGGATCAGTTTGGCATTTTTGGGAATGAAGGCATTGCTGTTGTTTTTTAGCCAGGACAGGTCAATGCAGTCGATGTGATGGGTTCCCACCAGTTCGACATAATGAATATTTTTAAAAATCTTTTCAACATAGCCTTTGGAAAAATACGACACCCCACTGTTGGCATCGACCTTCAGAAACATCGCCTCGCAGGTGGCCACTTCATGAATGATGTTGGGGTCAAAGCCGTCAAGCTGGCAACACTTGATCATGTTTTCATAGCTCTTCTGGCCATAGTCCGGATTAAGCATAATAATCTTTTCACCGGCCACCTCCGCCGCATTGATGCGTGTCTTTCCGGCCAGGGGATGTTGGGTGCTGACCAGCAGACCCAAAGGCTCCCGGCGGATCGGGATGGTCACCACGTCGCTGGATTTCACCAGATCATAGGTGTAGGAGATAACCATATCCATGGAGCGGTTGGCCAGGGCGTCGATGACTTCCCGGAAGCTGTTTTTTTCGAAGTTGAAATTCAGATCCGGGTAGTGGGCCTGGATCAGGCTGACCAGCGGTTCAATAATGGTTGCTTCAATGGGGCCGGCATACCCGATGTTGATATCCAACTGACTGCGAAAATGAATTTCCCGGGTTTTCTTTTGGATCAGGTGATACTGATTGACAAACTCTCGACAGGACTGGTAAAAATAAGCCCCCGCTTCGGTAAGTTCGAATTTGTTTTTTAATCGCCTGATTAACGTTACGTCCAGGTCGTCCTCCAAACTGGCAATTTGCTGACTGATGCCCGATTGTGAAACGTGCAACCGTTTGGCCGCCTTGGTAAAGCTGGCTTCATCGACGACACAAAGAAAATATTCAATCTTCCGGATATCCATTTTTGCCTCCTCTATTGAGAATAAATTGCGGTGTTTTACTGGCTATTCGATCAATTCGCGCGTCAATTCGATACTACCACATTGATCCGCGCTTAAAAAAGCGATATACGCCGCTTCACTGACGGGCTTGGAATAATAATACCCCTGTAAATGGGTAACCCCATGGTTGTCGAGATAGGTCGCCATCTCTTTGGTCTCGACCCCTTCGGCAACAATTTTAACATTTAATTGCAACAGCAGCTTGATGATATTTTCCAGAATGGCGGTGGCCTTGCTGTTTTGCTCACTGTTTTCCTGGTCGAAACACGGCCAGATCAGACTTTTATCCAATTTCACCAGATCGTAGACCACTTCAGCCATCCGTGACAGGTTGGAATACCCAGTGCCGAAATCATCCATTGAGAAGCTGCAGCCCTTCTGTCGCAGCTGGAGCATGTTCTCCTGAAGCATTTCACCGGATTCAACAAAGGCGGTTTCGGTTATTTCCAGATTGATAAAACCCGGGGTGATCTGATATTTTTTCATAATATCCTGTAATTGACTGGGGAGATCGGGATGGACGCACTGAATTCCCGAGAGATTCACTTCAATGTACTCAATCCCCCTGTCCTGAAGCGACGTTTCTCCGGCAAAGGCACAGACTTTTTCAAAGACAATCGCCCCCAGCTCCATGATCAGGCCTTTTTTTTCAGCAATCGGAATAAACTCTTCCGGAGAGATAAAACCAACCGTGGTGGTATCGGTTAAACGAACCAGTGCTTCGGCTGAAAGATACTGCTTCGTTTGGGCATGATAAATCGGCTGGTAGACCATTTCAAAGCCATCCTGATCGATGGCGTCTCTTAAGATATTTTCAATGGTGGTATAGCGAAGTTTGCGATTGATGATCTCCTCATTTAAGAGATGGATGATCGTGTCAGCGGTCGCTTCGTTATGAGCGGCCATATAATTCATCATCTCATAGACCTCGTCGCAGCTATCCAGATTTTTATAGTTATCGGTGAAAATTACATCAATATGAGCTTTAATGGCAATGGTGTATTGGGCAAACTGAATCGGTTTTTTAAGCTGCCAGGCTAGCAGTTCCAATTGATCCTGAATGTCGGCCAGGGTGGCTTCGGTTAAAAAGGTCATCACATTGCTGCGGGAATGATAAAGACTGAACTGCGCGGCGTGTCGGATCTTGCGATTCATTTTTCCATCGCAATGGGGGCCGAACTGGAATCGTTCCTTCATCATCATCCCGATGATTTCAAGGACGTGATTGGCATTGTCATGCCCCACCATGGTTTGGATGCGTTTTAAATCATCCACCACCACGCTCACCAGGATCAAGGGCTTTTCGGCTTCTTTTTTTTCGTTCAAGATCAGATGAAAAGCGCGTTTGTTGAAAGTGCCAGTTTCCTCATCCATGTATTCCTTGGGATTTTCAAAGGCCAGGTAGATAAATAGAATCATCAGGGTGACCGCTACTTCTGAAAAGAGCAGGCCATAATTAAAGAGTTGAATGCCACCACCGGCAATCAGCATCACGATCCCCAGTCGGATCGCCAGCCGATGGTTTTTTTGGATGGTCTTTTGATAACGAAACGTATCGACAAAAATCCAGGCGCAATAGAAAAACAGGGTTGCGGTGAAGCCCACCACCATGGAGCCATGAGCATACAGCTGCTGATCGTGGCGTTCGTAATTCAAATCCCCAAAGAGGATCATCCCCATTAAAAAAGCCAGGGGCAGCATACTGCCCAGCACTTTTTTCCACCGCATCCGTTTCTGGTTATTCCCTAAAATTTCAATATACCAGAAAAGCGACACCACAATCATGATCAGCGTTCCATAAAAGACCTGGCTAAACAACCGGCTTACCGTAGGGGTAAAAATGTCCGCGTAAACC
The DNA here is from genome assembly GCA_022013395.1 of Acetobacterium sp. Taxonomy (GTDB): domain Bacteria; phylum Bacillota; class Clostridia; order Eubacteriales; family Eubacteriaceae; genus Acetobacterium. Next base: position 8,406 of record JAKLQL010000468.1, on the reverse strand, counting down.
GTGGCATAAATTTTGAGGACATTAAAACCAAGGTTCACCGCGGTAAAATAAAGCATCACGGTAAAGCACCGATTTGATAAAAGCGGCAGTTTTTTATTTCTTAAAAAATCCAGAAGAATAATCGTAAAAAAGAGAATCGTCACGATCAGTAACTCGATATCTGTTTGAAGCATGGTTGACCTCCCGTTTTTTTGTCAGTTGCGAGCCTCATTTTACCATTTAAGGGCGTCTCTTTTCAATGAATTTCGCTAAAATATCAAAGCTTCTATTTCGATGATCTTTTTTCGATTGACAAATGCGTCTCCGTCCAGTAGAATATAAAATATCACATGATATGTATCGCACGTTACATATCATATTAAATTTTTGAAAGGAACCCATATAATGCCACCTAAAATTAAAGTCAAAGCGGATGCCATCCTGGATGTGGCTCTGGAAATTACCAGACAATCCGGCATCGAAGGTTTAAACGCCCGGGAAATTGCCAGAATCCTGGGGTGTTCCATCCAGCCTGTCTTTCGGACATTTCAAAATATGGATAATTTAAAAACCGCCCTATATCAAAAAGTTGAGGATTATTTTAACACCTATATGCTGGCAGGTATGAATCACCCGGTTCCATTCTTAGGGATGGGTCTGGCTTACATTGATTTTGCCAGCGCCGAAAAGAATCTCTTTAAGTTGCTGTTTATGTCCGAATCCATTCATGTTGACAGCCCCATGGATATGATTTCCGGGGACGACAATCAGGAAGTGATTGAACTGATTGCCGGGATGACGGGGTTAAATCACGAACATTCTAAAAACCTCTATGTTGATATTTGGCTGTTAACTCACGGGATTGCCTCACTGGTGGCAACCAATCAGTGTCAATTCAGTCAGGCGGAAATCGAAACGATCCTGATGGATGCATTTAAAGGTTATTTGAATTTATTTACCAAGAAAGAAGAGGAACAATCATGAAATTATTTTTTTCCAGCCGTCATCCCTTGCGCAGCGCCATTCTATTGGGACTGCTGCCGATTATGTTTGCCACTGCCGCCGGCGTCATCAGTGTTGTTTTCGGGTTCAATGAGACCCAGACGCTGATTGCGCAAACGCTATCCTTTGGGATCTCCATTCTGCTGGGGCTGCTACTGGTTGCCCGCTCAAAATTAGGGTTTGCGGCCTTTGGGTTCAGGGGATTAGACCATAACAGCAATTCGGTTGTCCTGTATTTTTTGCCGCTTTTAGTAGCTGAACTGCTGCCGTTTCTAAATGGCTTTGATCCGAGTCTTTCACTTTCACAAATCGGGCTACTATTTATCTTTGCTGCAGTGGTCGGCATCAACGAGGAATTATTTTTCCGGGGCTTAATGTTTAAAATCCTCCAGACAAAAGGCGTAAAATATGCCATCGTTGCCTCATCATTATTGTTTGGACTGGGCCATGCTTTTACCGCCCTCAGCGGCAGCGAGCCCCTTTATGTATTGATCCTGATTATTTTTGCCGGACTGTTTGGTCTGGTCTGTGCTGAAATTGTGGTGCTAACCAAAAGTATTGTTCCGGTGATTATCTGGCATGGTCTCCACGATTTTATTGCCAACATCACCTTAGAAACCGGGACTACTTTTAATGTGACGTTGCTGATGGTTCAAACGGCCATCCTCTGTCTGTATGCCATATTCTTATGGCGCAAACTGCAGTTTGAAAAAGTGGAATCCGTCGCTTAAGGCCTGGATTCCCGGATAGATCCGTTATTCTCAGATGACTCTCTCTTTTAATATTCGGCGTTAAAATGCCCGCAAAATGATGATTAAGAATGAAGGTGCGACAATGAAAAAATCAATTTCCCAAAATGAACTCGCCAAGATTCAGGAACTGGTCGGTCAGGTTTCTGTGGACGATTTAAAGTACGTCGATGCCTTTGTTTCCGATCACCTGGTGATTTGCATTCCCAGCGTCGGCTTCTGTCAATATGCTATCCGCGCCGGGCATACCCACCCCAGCTATTCCTTTGTGGTTTTCTTCTCAGAGGAACACAATTTTCTGCAAACCGCCATTTCCCTACCAGACGGCTATTATCTGGGTGCTGGTTTAGCGCCAGATCTACCCCATGAGGAAGAAGAAACCGATACCTTTACCCGTTATGCGGCGCTCTTTATCGATCGGAATTTTTATGAAAGACTACGCCGACACTATCTCGCCACGGAACCGATCCAACCCTATTTCTGGCAGCAATTTCCCGTTGCGTCGGATACCATGATCGACATCAAACGCTTTATCGATGCCTGCGACCGTCCCGGAACAGCGGCCCAACCCTACCGCAATGCGCTGGCCGAACTAATCACCCATGGCCTGCTGCGGGGACTCTATCCCGGCGACAATCAGGGTCAGCCGATGGCAACCAAACTGGATGTGGCGGCGGTCATCGACTATATGGAAGATCATTTTAGTGATAAGCTGACCGTAGCGATGCTGGCCCGGAAGATGGGGCTGTCCCCCTCCCAGTTCAGCCGCCGCTTTAAACAAGAAACCGGCTCCGCCCCGATGGACTTTTTTCTGGCACTACGCATTAAAAAGGCACAGAAACTGCTGCGCAGTGGTTCAAAAAACATGACTGAAATTGCCCAGGATTGCGGTTTTAGCAGCACCGCCCATTTTTCATCCGCCTTCAAAAAATACAATAAGCTCAGCCCCAGCAACTATCAGCAACTCTATCAAAAATCATAACAGCAGGATCTGACAAAGCCATGCGTGTTTTTTGAAAGCAATCCGCTTAATTTATCGATATAGTATTTATAAGAAATTAAGCGATTGAGTAATTAAAAAAGAAAACCTTAATTGCTTTGATGCCAGTTTTCATAAACAATTGTGTAACGTGTAGGTGAACAGGCAATAGCCTGTACGACGTACAGTGTAACAATTGTTTGATGTAAACAGGCAGCGAAGCTAACGACAGTATTCAATTGGATACCCAAGAAAATTAAGATGAGGTGATCAAAATGAACAAAGAGGAAATGTTAGCATTAATGTGTGCGAACCCGGCGTTTTATCTGGCTACCGTGGATGGGGATCAACCCCGGGTCCGGGGGATGCTGCTCTACCGAGCCGATGAAAACGGGCTAGTCTTTCATTCCGGAACCATGAAAAAAGTTTATGCCCAGATCCAAAAAAATCCCAAGGTGGAATGTTGTTTCAATGATTTTAAAACCGGACGGCAGTTGCGGGTTCGGGGACAGCTTGAAATCGTCAACGACAATGCCCTTAAAGACGAAATCGCCAACCATCCCAGCCGGGCCTTTCTAAAACCCTGGAAGGAAAGCGGCGAACTGTCAGATTTCTATCAAACCTTTGCGGTCTTCAAGATGACCGATGGCGTCGGGGTGACCTGGACAATGGAGACGAATTTTGAACCCAATGTGGATGTCGCGTTATAAATTCGCAATCACTTATTATCAAATCACAGCTAAAGTCTCAGCCGGGTATTTAACCCGGCTTTTTCCATGCTTTAAATCAAACAAGTTTTGATCATTCATTCTTTTACTGCAGTAAGGCTGTCTAATAATTGCAGTTCATCCAGCAGCAACCGAAATGACGGCGTCATCTCAATCGTATCATAATCAATCTCCTGCTCCACCAGTAATTCCATACATAGATAATCCCCGGCACTGCTCAGCGGCAGACAACCGACATTAAAGAAACCACATAAAACCGCTTCCTGATAGGCAAAATTGATGCCGGGATCAGTGAGATTCAGATAAAGCAAAATAACCGGACACTTTTCTTTTTTCAGGGTTAGCAGCGCCAATTTAAGCTGCTGGGCGATATCATCCCCGGTCTGGTTGATAAATAACTTGCCCAGCCCGTTATGTTTGTCTTTTTTTAAGGTCATCACACTTTTTTCAGAGCGGGGATGATTGACTTTTTTGCCAATTACCAGGTCAATCCCAATCGTCTGATAAATCTGCCGAAGCAATTTTTCCAGCAGCTCTGGGACATAAACACTATGTTTTTCGCCCGGTTTAAAGGAGCGAATCGCCAAACAAACCGAGACCCGCTTATTATCCAGATTGACCAGCTCGTTGATGTGAAAGGCAAAGCCACAGGGAATTAATTGGTAGTGATCACACATTTGCTGAGTGATGGTGTGATAGGCCACTGGTTCCACCAGCAGGGCATTGATATCCGGCGCCGCCTGGCAATAGGCCACAATCTGATCGGTCAGATTTCTCATGATGTCATATTTGCGGTACTTTTTCTTGACCACGCCAATGCCCATTTCGACAATGCCGGGAAAATCCGCCAGCCGGACAGCCGCCAGATGTCCGGCTACTTCACCGCCTGGAGCTACGGCTACCAGCGAATAGATGTCACCCCGCTCACAGGCATCAAAAAACTGATCGGGATAATAAACCTGCTCTAAAATATAAGTCAGCTCGTATTCATCATAAATACACCGGGCCACCTCGATGGCGTCTTCCCGGCGCAACGGTCGATACTCAAGGTTCAGATCCCCGGGCAAATCTGCGGCTGGCTCCGGGAGCCGTTTAGTGTAAGCTGGTAAACCGGACAGATATTTAACCAGCCGCTGCTCCCGGCCGTTAAAGCCCATGTTTTTGACAATCAGCCGATCCAGGAAATGCTTCATAATACTGATCCCCAGACCTTCATCATAATGATTCTCAATAAAATCACCGGGGATGCCCCTATCACTGATGACCACAGTAAATTCCGTTCCATTGACCTCCACTGCGACGTCAAAATAATGCTGGCCTTCCTGATCAAAACCATATTTGATCACATTGGCCATCGCTTCTTCGACCGCCAGACCAAGTCCCCAAATTTCTTTTTCCGACAACAGACATTGGCCGGCAATATTTTTAATACAAGCCTGAATCGGCTCCATCATATTGGTCTGATTAACTGCTCGTATTTTTATCAGTTCCATCGTTGTCACGCTCCCACTCTTTTTTGATATGCTTACATACTGATCATAATATTGTTGAAATTAAGGACATAGCTGTATTTAAAATCGCTCGCCATTTCCTGCACCAAATGAAGACCCAGGGTTTTGTCGGTTTTATCAGTTCCCAATGCCTGAAGATAAGCAACCGGATTAAAGGGCTCGCCGTCATCCCGAAAACGCAGCACCAGCTCGGAGTCCACAATTGACAAACGAATATCAATGGCATGCGCTTGTTGGTCCTTAAAGCCATGCTCAATAATATTGACGCTTAATTCTTCGACGATGACACCGACCCGGTTTGTTCGTTTTGCATCAATCCCGTTTTCCCGACAAAAGTCCATCATCCGCTGGGAGATCCCGGTGGCGTCCAGGGTGGAATTGGAAATGGTGACATCCAGAAGCCGGGTGTCCGTTTTTTCCAGCAGCAGGATTGGTATCAAATCACGCTTTGATCGTTTTTTAATGATCCCGGTCAAGACCAGAACTAACGTCAGGGTCACCGTTTCACTGATCACAAAGGCCATCCAGATCCCCATTTCACCAAACAGGCGAGCCAATATCAGGATCAGCGGCAGTACCACAATCAGGTTTTCAAAAACGGTAATGGCAGCCGAAAAACCGCTGCGATTAACGGTTTGGAAATAACAAATTAATAGGAAGTTAATCCCAAATAACGGCAGTGATAACGAAAATAACCGGATCGCTGCCGCAATCGCTGTGAGGGTCTGAGGATCGCCGCTAATCCCAAATAACCCGGCGACTGGCAACGGAAATAGAACAAATATGATCATCAGCGTCCCGCACAGCGCGGTGACGGTGGCAACGGCCGTTTTAATGATCGACTCAATACCCCGGTAGTCCTTTTCGCCATAGGTACAGCCAACCACCGGAATGATGGTTTGAGCCGTTCCGCCGATCACAATCGTAGTGGCTGAGAGCATGTTCATGCAAACCCCGAAAGTTGCCACCCCCAGCGGCCCGACAGTGGCGATTAGAATGGTATTAATGGAGAGATTTCGGATAAAATAGGTGATTCCCGTTAGCGCCAGCGGCATCCCGAATAAAAAGATGCTGCCAAATTTTTTTAAATCTTTTTTCAGTGGTCGCACCAATTTCAAATTGCGTTTGGGCGAAACAAAATAGCAGCCGCAAACGCCAGCCCCCACCAGATACCCAGTCACGGTTGCCAGCGCGGCGCCGCCGATGCCCATGTTAAAGACCCCCATAAAGAGCAGATCCAGCAACAGGTTAACGACATTAGCAATGATCAGAATATTCGCCGCCAGTTTAGGGTGCGAATCGGTGCGGATAAAATAGACCAATCCGGGAATGGTGATCAGAACCGGAGCACCCAGCACCAGCACCGCAAAAAAGTCTTTCACCAGCGGTTCTAAAGCACTCCCGCCGCTTAATATCGCGGCGATCGGTGCAGCCAAAAGAGTGCCGATCGTGGCGAACAAAACCGATAAGACCAGTAGCCCCGCTAAAGCCATGGTAAAATTCAAATTAGCTCCGTCTTGATCCATTCGCCCTTTACAATGGGCGACGACGATGGAACCGCCGATCCCAATCAGGGCATAGACGGCACTAAATAAAAAGGTGATCGGTGCACAGATGTTGACGGCAGCAAAGGCCTCGGTTCCCAGCAGATTACCGACAATGATGCCATCCACAATGATCCCTAGTGACAATGCCGCGTTCATCATAATTGCCGGCAGCAGATAGGAAAAGAACCTGCGTCTCAGTAACACCCCGGATCGCTTGAATAGCGATTGATTCTCATCGAACTCTTTCAAATTTGTGCCTCCATTGTTGCCGCCTATTTAAAATTCAATTTTCTTATTTTTCTCCATAGCTACTCATCTTTTGCAATTTTTATGAGGGTGTCCCTCAATTTTTGAACAATATCACCTAATAGGGAACGGCACCATCACATGTAAATTCTGCGCTTTAAATCAACTTTCCTTAGTCGCAATGACCTTATTGATAAAGTCGATCATTCCATCTTCGACCTCGTCGCGAATATCCCGATAGTTGTGGATTTCATGGCGATACCCGGAATAAAGCTTTGTTGTGACCTGATTTCCGGTATCCGCCAACCAATTTGTAACCGCATAGACGCCTTCGCCGTAGAGTCCCACCGGATCCTGATCACCGGCACTCTTATAAACCGGAATCGAAGCCGGTACTTTCTCGGCCCATTGGGTTCCGATAATGGTTTCAATCATCATAATAAAATCGTAGGTTGACCGGATATTTGGTGGGCTGGTAAAATTGTTGAAGGGATCATTGGCATGATCGGCAACGATATCCGGATCACCAGAGATCCAATCATTGGGGGTCAGGGGATTATCAATGCGGTCAGTCATCCATTCAAAAAGAACCCCTAAATAACTGGGATCGATTTCTTCGCCTTTGCCTGCATCGATGCACTTTTTCAGAGCCGTAGCCAACTCCTGGGTCTTCGGAAAAAACGACGAGGTTCCGCAGATCAGTAAACCGTCCAGGCCCTCACCGTAGGATGCGGCATAGGATCGTGCAATCATCGAGCCCATACTGTGACCGTACATAAAATAAGGTAGTTCCGGATATTCTGCCTGAACCAATTTGCGAAGACTGTGTTCATCTTCTGCCATGGTCATGTAGCCTTTGTTTCCCCAATCACTCCAGTTTCCGGAATCAGCAGCGGTTTTACCATGTCCCACATGATCATCTGCCGCAACCACAAACCCGGCCTCATTCAACTTGAGGATCATATGCAGATAACGTCGCGAATGCTCTCCAAAACCGTGGACAATCTGAACAATTCCCCGGGGTTTGCGAATCGGCTTGTAAATCCATGCCTGGATTTTATCCTTTTCATTAAATGATCTGAAACTTTTTTCTTCAAATGCCATCATAAACCTCCTAAAAATTTATTATCAGGCTGTCAAACAACCGGATGATCTCAAAATCTGTCATTTCCGTTTCATCTTCGTTGGAAATTACCCTCACTTATTTCAACCCGTCAATCACTGCCACAAATGTATCAACATTTGTTCGCTATTTCTGAGCTAGTTATTCCGTTACTGTCAGACTTTCAATGCCTATGTAATCGATTTGAATGGATTTATTGTATCACTTAATGGCGCAGAGAAAAAGATTTTATCGACGTTGAGGTAAAAAAACAAACACACCGGATTGAGGGCCAATGTGTTTATCAAATCATTAATCAGTACGAAATCATCTATTCTTGATATTTAATCAAACACGACTTCTGGGGACAGCTTTATTCTTTTCTTACTTAAACACTTTCACGGTTCCGACATCATTTAAATGTTTTAGTAGCGAGAGCGCAATCGGAAATCCAAATAGACCCAAGACCCCCAGCAGATTCGCGCCTAAAAACATACTTATTAAAGTAACCACCGGATGAAGCCCAAGCTGGCCGCCGACAATTTTGGGTTCCAAAATATTAC
>JAKLQL010000467.1 GCA_022013395.1 Acetobacterium sp. | reverse complement strand
TTCATTTTTTCATCCCCGAATTATTAAAAACCGAAAAATGGCCGTGCTCATCTTATTTTTTGTTGCCGTCATGGGCATCTCAAAGGGCGCCTTGGCCACCAGTTTTCCCCAAACCCGCTTTGCTTCTTGGGTTTTTCCGCCGGTTTTTGATATTCTCGCCTCATTCACAGGGATAGATTTTTTTAGCATCCCGGCAATGTTATTACCGGTTGCCTTTGGCCTTGCTTATGGGTTGGTTTTGATGGTTGGTCAGATTGAGCTGTTGAAACGCTCAAAATTCTAGACCCGTTCATACTGATGATCGCTGTTATTAGCATCGAGTTAATCCGGCATGATATGATTCGGCCTAAAAAAAGCCCTTCAAAAGATTTCACTTTTGAAGGGCTTTAATGTTATTAAACTAATTAATGATGAAATTTTTAAACAACACCCAGGCCAACATCGCCATAGGTTGCCATTTCGCGATTCATATATAAGGCTGCTTCAACGATATTGAAGGCAATCGCTGCTCCGCTGCCTTCGCCCAAACGCATGCCCATATTCAGAAAAGGTTTGGCGCCAATAAATTCAGAAGCAAAGGCGGCACCCTTTTCAGCTGACGCATGGGAACAAATCAGATAGCCTTTTACTTCCGGATTGATTCCGATAGCAATGGCGGCGGCCGCGGTTGAGATAAAACCATCAATTAAAACAGGGACATGATTTGCCGCTCCGGCTAACATCGCTCCTGCCATCGCACCGATTTCGAATCCGCCAACCTTTGCCAGTACATCAATGGCATCATCTTTATCGGGTTTGTTCAGCGCAATGGCATCTCTGATCACTTGAGCTTTGACAACCTGCTTATCTTCTGAAAGATTAGCTCCAGCACCAGTTAGTTCACCTGCATCAACCCCGCTAAGTGCTGAAATGATGGCGGCACTGGCGGTAGTGTTGGAAATTCCCACTTCCCCGGTTCCTAAAATATTATAGCCATTGTTCAGCGCGCGTAGCGCCACATCAATGCCTGCTTCCAGTGATTGTACTGCTTCTTCCCGGGTCATCGCCGGACCTTTACGCATATTCGAGGTGCCTTTTCTGATTTTTTTATCTAAAATCTTTGATTTGGGTTCAAGATCCGACATCATGCCGACATCACATACAAAAATATCCGCTCCGGCTTGTTTACTTAATGCCGCAACGCCACTTTTTCCAGCAACGACCATCTGCGCCATCAAGCCCGTAACTTCCTGAGGCGCCGCAGCAACTCCTTCTTCAAATACACCATGATCAGCGGCAAACACAAGCATCGCTTTTTTGCTGACATCTGGGTACATTTCCCCAGTAATGCCAGCCAACTGAACCGCAATTTCTTCAAGCGTTCCTAAACTACCAACTGGTTTAAGCAGAAAATCAACCCGATCTTTGGCGGTTTTCATCATTTCTTCATTAAGCGGTTGGATTTTGTCCAAGGTTTCATTTAATAAACTCATTTTATACTCCTGTCAATTCGACTGTTTTTTTAATTATAACATATCTGCGGACTTTGAGAATTCATATTTTTAAAGTTTTATCTTGGCAATCGCACTTCAAACCACACCCCGTTATCCCGGTTATCCACAGCCACCTTGCCACTATGGCAGATTATGATGCCTTTGACGATTGCCAGACCCAAACCGGTGCCCTTTTTATCCGATTGGGCCTTATAAAAGTACTCCCAGATCTGACTGATCTCATTTTCGGGAATCGACTTACCCACATTATAAACAGATATTATCCACTCATTTGCCCGAACATCACTGCCAACCTGAATAATTCCGTCGGTTGGACTGACATGTTTGATGGCGTTATTTAAGAGATTATAAAAAACCTGTTCCATCCGTTTACGATCCAGGGTTATTTTAAAGTCAGGATCACCACTATTATTAAAAACAATGTTCTTTTCAGGATAGGTATTCACAAAACGTTCAACCACCGAAGCAATGACCTCGCCTCCAGAAACATTCTCCTTTTTAAGCTGATAGGCTCCCGATTCAATTTGGGCCAGATCAAGAAGATCACTGGCAATCCCGCTGATTTTATCCGCTTCTTTTTGAATCGTCACAAAATAGTCCAACTCCTCGTCCCGGTCTTCAAGCATTCCGTCTTCCAAAGCTTCGGCATAACTTTTTATCACTGCCAGTGGCGTTTGAATTTCGTGTGACACCTGGGCGGTAAAACGCTGGCGCATTTTTTCAAAGGTGCGTTCTTTATTTAATTCTTCCTGTAGTTTCAGAATCGCGCCTTCCAATTCATCCGAAATATGATTCAAGGTTTCTCCCAACTGTCCAATTTCATCTTTGCGATGCCCGTTGTATTTCTGGGCGAAATTCAGATCTCCCATTGCTCGGGAAATTCGATTTAAAGAAATAATCGGTTTCGAAATGCCGCGGGCAAAACAATACGCAAATATCAACGAGCACACAAAAACAATGCTTAAAAAAACCAGCAAAAAATTTTCCACAATGTTGACAACTTCATGGACAGAATAGAGCGGAATCCGTCCAATAATCTGGACACCATCAGCAGCGACAACCTTATGGGTCAGCCACTCGACCTGATGATCATTATTTCCCAGAATGATAATAAAGCTTTCATCCTGCTGGTGCGCTTCCACCTGGCTTTCAAGACTGTTCTGTTGCCCCATACCCGTACCAGCACCATGTTCCGCACCACTTCCCGAACCGCTGCCAGAACCTGAACCGTTACCTGATCCATTACCAGCTCCACTCCCTGAACCAGCTCCGGAGAGACTGCCGGCACCACTGTGTTCACTTCCTGCCGCCAGCCGTTTTTCGGTTATAACCACTTTACTTAAACCGTCACTTTGAACACTTGCCCTCAAGGAATATTGTTGAGTCTCCGCCCCTTGATTGCTGGTTATCTTTTTCGAAGAAACTTCTTCGGTAGCAGTTTGTTGCTGAATGATCTGAATAACGATTCCTTCCTCTTCGGCAACATCAATAAACGACTGCAGTTCTGAGGTTAATCCGCCTTGATTATACATCGCAACAGCTTCATTTGTTTTTTCTACTAAAGCCTCCGTTCTTCTCTGAGTATAAAACACTTCAAAGTAAGAGCCAAGGACGTAGTAGGTTAATAAACATAGCACCAGAAAAAAAGCCGCAAGGTAGAGCATCAACCTTGAAAATATCGAACTTCTCATTCTTTAAACTTGTATCCCAACCCTCTGACGGTTTGAATACACTCTCCTTTTTCGTTCATTTTTTTACGCAGTCGCTTGATGGTCGTATCAACCACCCGAATATCACCCTCATAATCAAAACCCCAGATCCGATCCAGAATTTGCTCCCGGGATAAGACCAGCTTGTGATGATTGATAAAATAAATCAGCACCTCAAATTCCTTTTGCGTCAGGCTAATAATTTCGTCATTGATGGTTATTTTCCGTTCTTCTGAGTTTAAATTCATCCCACAAACTTCCAGCCTATTATCCGTTGTGGCAACCCCGCTTCTTTTTAACAGCGCCTTAATCCGAACCATCAGTTCACGAGGACTAAAAGGCTTCGTCACGTAATCATCTGCACCCACCTCAAATCCCTGGATTTTATCATCTTCTTCCCTTCGTGCTGTCAGCATGATGACCGGAACATTATCGGTTTGTCTGATTTCTTCCAATACTTCAAAGCCATCTATTTAGGCATAGTCACATCCAGAATAATACAATCCGGCTGCTTCTCCGCCCACAAAGCTAAGGCCTCTTCACCATCAATGGCGCCATAACACTCATACCCCTCTTTTTTTAAATATTTCAAAACGATTTCCCGCAATTTATCTTCATCTTCAGCTACTAATATGCGAATGCCCTTCATTCTTATACCTCCACTTATGAGTTTTTCCATTTTATCATTGTTTGATGGCAGTTTTGTGTCAAAACATTCGTTTTCTTCAATCTTTATAAGCAAGCAATAACTATAGTCTAACATATGCTTTTTATTTTTGTCTGATCTTTTCTTTTTTGACACAATAATGACATATAACCATCATATAATACAGACATCAAAACAAATAAAAAACACGGAGGATTTAACAATGAAAACAAAAGTAATTTTAGTAACATCGTTAGCATTAATGTTGGCAACTGCTGGAACAACCTTTGCCGCTGGCAATGGACAGGGTGCCTGCAACGGAACCGGTGTTGGACAAGGTACCGAGGGCGAGCGACACTATGCGAATTGTCAGGGAACCGGCGATGCTGACGGTGATGGTATCTGCGATCTAACTGGCAATCCAGTTGGCACCGGTGCCTTTGTCGATGCCGACGGCGACGGCGTTTGTGATGTTGGTGGTGGGACACACCCACAGGATGGATCTGGCATGCGCCATGGCGGCAGAACCAGATAACATTTTTTAACAATTTAAAATAAAGCCCAACGAAAAAATTATTTCGTTGGGCTTTATTTTTTCTGGCGACGCCTCACTTCAGCAATAAAATCTATCTTCATTAAAAAACGCCTCAAATTGAGACGTTTTTAGATTATATTTAGAAAATTGGAACGACTGCACCTTTGTAAGTATCTTCAATAAAGGTTTTAACCTTTTCGCTTTGCAGTGCTTTCAATAAAGCCTGTGTTTTGGCACTTTTTTCATCGCCGGCACGAACAGCGATAATATTTGCATAGGTCTGAGCTGCCAGCGAATCTTTTTCTTCTTTGGCAATGGCATCAGTCCCGGCGTTTAATCCAGCTTCAATGGCATAATTTCCATTAATGACTGCTAAATCAACATCTGGCAGTGATCTTGCCAATTGAGCGGCTTCCAGCTCTTTGAAAGCATTGTTTTTAGGATTTTC
>JAKLQL010000466.1 GCA_022013395.1 Acetobacterium sp. | reverse complement strand
GATGGAAAGTGCTGGCTTTGAGGTCATTGACCTTGGCATCGACGTGCCAGCTGATAAATTTATTGAAACTGCCAAAGCCAACAATGCCGGAATTATTTGTTTATCAGCTTTGTTAACAACCACGATGACCACTATGGCAGAAACCGTTGATGCTATCAAAAAGTCAGGTTTAGGCGTAAAAACCATGGTCGGCGGCGCACCAGTAACAGAAGAATTTGCTAAAGAAATTGGAGCCGATGGTTTTGCAGAAGACGCAGGTGAAGCTGTTGTATTTGCAAGAAATCTGATGGCTTCATAAGTAGGGGAACAATATGATTATTGTAGGAGAATTAATTAACGCCAGCCGAAAATCGGTTGGCGAGGCCATCAAGCAAGGTGATAGCGATTTTATTAAAAAGCTGGCCATCGACCAAACCGAAGCCGGAGCTACCTATATTGATGTAAATGCGGGTATTTTTGTGGGCAAAGAAGGGGAATACATGGAGTGGCTGATCAAAAACATCAAAGAAGTCACAAAGCTGCCCATTTCCATTGACAGCCCTGATCCCACCGTCATTGAACGGGGAATTGCACTCAATGGGGATGACGCCATGATTAATTCCATTTCCCTGGAGCAGAAACGACTGGACACCATCTTACCACTCATTGCCGGCACCGATCTAAAAATTGTCGCATTGTGTATGGATGATGAAAAAATGCCGGAAACTAAAGAAGACCGCTTAAAAATAGCCGATATTCTTATTAATAAGCTGGTTCAAAAGGGTGTAAAGATTGAAAATATTTATGTTGATCCATTAGTACAGCCAATCTCAACCGATATCACCTATGGCAAAGGTTTTATTGATACCGTGGAAGCTATTATGGGTAACTATCAAGGTGTTCATACGATTTGCGGTTTGTCTAATATTTCCTTTGGATTACCGGAACGAAAATTTTTAAATCGAAATTTTGCCGTGATGGCCATTTCAAAAGGTCTGGATTCACTTTTAATTGACCCTCTAGATAAAAAAATGATGTCTAATATTTGTGCCGCCGAGACATTAATCGGTCGGGATAACTTTAATGTTCAATATTTAAAAGCGTTCCGCAAGAAAAAACTGGAAGTTTAAGATCCAAATAAAGCGGGCCTCTTTGTTTACTTAACACAATCAAACAAAGAGGCTTTTATTGAAAACTAAAATGATTGTTTTTTAAAATAAAGATGGTTGACAGAACCACATAAATCTGCGATAATGAACCCATAATTTAATATGACAAATGCAACGGAGTATTTGTATAAAAGCGACGAAGCTTCCATGTGATTATCCTTTAAAGAGGGTAATGACATGGAAGTTTTTTGTTTTTTTAAATGTAAAGGATTGCAAAGGTGAAGTATGGACATTGAAATCATTAAATCTCCCTCTGAAGGTGTTGTGAAAATGCTGAAGAGCCGGACGGTCGCAAAAGATTTTCTGGGAAGCGAGGCATTTGATACCGTCGGACTGGTTCAGGGAAAATTAATCGAGATGATTGTGGCGACTGATCTTGCAGAAAAAGCAGCTGATGTGGAGGTTGTTGAGATTAAAGGGGTATGTCCGCAGCATTTTACCATGATCGCTGTGCTGGGGGATGTTGCCTCAGTCGGTGAAGCTCTGAAAATCATATCAAATCAGTTTAATGAAAGGGGTGAGCGCTAAATGCAGATTGGACGCGTTGTCGACAGTATCTGGTGTACCAGAAAAGAAGATGAGTTAAAAGGCTTGAAATTTCTGAAGGTAAAAATCCTAAATCGTGAAAAAGAAACGGAAAATTCTGAAATAGTTGTTGCTACCGATTTAATCGGGGCCGGAATTGGTGAATTGGTCTTGATCACTAATGGCAGCTCGGCCAGGAGAACCGAGGGTTTAGAAAATGCACCGGTGGATTGCATTATTATCGGTATTATCGATGCCCAAAATGAAGCTGAGGAGGGTCTGAATGAATCCTGAATTTATCAACAGTATCATCGAAGCCGGTGTCGTCGGAGCCGGGGGAGCCGGTTTTCCGACCCATGTAAAACTAGGCGCCGAGGCCGAATATGTCATTGTCAATGCGGCAGAGTGCGAACCATTGATCCGGGTGGATCAAGAGTTATTGATTCACTATACTGCCGAAATTCTTGATGGATTAAACAAAATAGTACAGGAAACTGGCGCAGCCAAAGGGTTTATTGCCATTAAAGAAAAACATCAGGAGGTCATCAAGCGATTAAATGATGCGATCGGGAACGATCAAAGCATCGAAGTTTTCCCGCTTAAGGATTTTTACCCAGCCGGAGATGAACAGATAACCGTCTATGAGGTCTTAAAAAGAGCCGTTCCCAGAGGCGGGATTCCATTAAATGTCGGTTGCATTGTCTGTAATGTGGAAACTGTCTTAAACGTAAATCGTGCCAGTCAAGGAAAACCGGTAACCACTACCTTTGTAACAATTACAGGGGAAGTCAATCGACCGGCGACATATTGTCTGCCGATTGGGATGAGTTATAAAAAAGCGTTAGAACTATGCAGCGTGGAAAAACTAACTGGGAAAGTTGGCATTGACGGCGGGCCGATGATGGGAAAGCTGATAACCGACTTTGATGCACCCATTACTAAAACAACGAAAGCGATTATTTTATTAAATGCCGATTCTTTGCTGATCCGGGAGAAAACAAAAACCATGGAACAAGTGTTAAAACAGTCGCGGATCGCCTGTATCCAATGTCAGAAATGCACAGATTTATGTCCCCGCGATTTACTGGGTCACCATGTCAAACCTCATATCGTGATGCGGATTGCAAACTATGGATTGTCAGATTTCTCCGGAATGAAAACAGCCCTCGGCTGTTCGGAATGTGGCGCCTGTGAATTATACGCCTGTCCTAATGGTTTATCGACACGAAGAGTCAATATTATGATCAAACAGGAAATGGCAAAAGCAGGTGTCAAGATTGACAAAAATGCTGAAATTAAACCGCCATCTGAGATGATCGATTATCGCAAGATTCCGGTAAAGCGATTGATTGAACGAATTGGATTAAAAAAATATGATGTCAAAGCGCCGCTCGAAAAATTTGAACAGCATTTAGAGAAAGTCGTGATTCCTCTCAAACAACATCTTGGCGCAGCGGCAATAGCCATTGTCGAAAATGGAATGACAGTCAGTGCCGGGACACTAATTGGGAAAATGGAGAATGGAAATTTGGGCGCCAATGTTCACGCCAGCATTACCGGCGTAATTAAAGCGGTCACCAACGAATCCATCACAATTGAAGCTCAGTAAAGGAGGGAAACATGATAAATGCAATTGGTTTTGTAGAACTGAATAGTATCGCAAAAGGTATGGAAGTTGCGGATCATATGTTAAAGACGGCCAATGTTCAATTAATGTTGTCAACCGCAACGTGTCCGGGAAAATATATCACTTTGATCTATGGCGATGTGGGATCGGTGGAAAATTCAATCAAAGCGGGAAAAGCGATGGGTAAGGAGTTTATTATTGACGATTTAATGATCGCCAATGTTGATGAACAAATTTTTTTAGCCATGACTGGATCAACATCGATTGAGAAAATTGGGGCAATCGGTGTAATTGAAAGCCTGGCAATGGCTTCATTGATCGTCGCAGCTGATAATTGTACAAAAGCATCTGGGGTACAGCTGATCGAATTGAGATTAGGTTCTGGTATCGGCGGTAAATCTTATGTCGTGATGACTGGCGATGTTTCAGAAGTCAACGCGTCAATGGAAGCCGGGATCGAAAGCATCAAAGAAAGTGGCAACTTGGTGTATTACGCCGTTATTCCAGCGCCGCACAAGAACTTTAAAAGCATTTTATTGTAAGACATTATTATAAAATCGTAAAAAATCAAATAATAAGGGGGAATATCAATGGATAAAGCGAATGAAGAGAAGACTGGAGTCATGGATATGGATATTTCGGAAGAATTAATCACCCGGATTGTGAATGAAGTGATGGGATCGCTGGCAACAGATCAGGAATTTAAAAAGGTTACCGAGCCTGACCGCGTCAGACTGATCAGAGGCAGCAGTGTTGTTTATGAAACCTTTGATACTGGCAATCCTAATGATAAGGTCACCTTTAAAGAAATATTGACAATTGAAGAAAGTCCCAATATGGCAACTGGTTTTTTGAAAATTGAAAAGTCATCTTTTGATTGGTATCTGGGTTATGATGAATTGGACTATATAATAGAAGGAACTTTAGAGGTGACATACAACGGAAAAACACACAGTGGTCATGCTGGCGATGTGATGTTTATTCCAAAAGAAACACCGGTAACATTTAGTTCGCCAGATCATTGTACATTTTTCTTTGCGGCTTACCCT
>JAKLQL010000465.1 GCA_022013395.1 Acetobacterium sp. | reverse complement strand
TTGATTCGATTAATATTGTCTGAAATCACTGGTTTTCACATCCTTAAGGATACACACTGATACGCATGCCGCTACTTAAGCTGGGATTGTCCACAGATTTTAAAATAGCATTACCATTATTGTACTTTTCTACAACAACAGGTAGTGAATCGCTGAAATAGCCTTTTGTTACAGTATCTATCATAGTTTCTTCATCTTTTTTATAAACAGCACTTCCTGGTATCTCGTAGGCACTATAATCTTGAATGTATATGTCGGATTTTCCAATTACAACTTGTGAAAAATCATTAACATAATCTTTAAGCATTAATACAATAATTTTTTGACTACCTTCATCAATAACATTGACAAAGTAGCCGGAATAAACGCGATTGTTATATTCAAACCGAAGTTTTGGAAAATAATAGAGCTGATCAACACGTTTGATTAAGAAATCATAATAATCTTGATCGATCCCACTATCCGCTGTTCCCATCAATTCAGTTTTGAGGGTGACCGCTTCGTCTTCACCCATTATTTTTTTATCACTCGGAATTGAGAATGCAACATAAACATGGTCATTATTAACGACTTTGAGGACATTCTCTGATTCTTGATCAACTTTACTGACCGTTTTCAAAAATGTCGAATTAATGTACGGCAACATACTTTCGCTTAGAGTTTTTTCAACTGGCTTAATGGTCGTATAAACATAACCACTAGACAATAGACCCAATTCATTAAGCGCAATATTTCTTGGCACACCACCCAACAAACCGACCAGTGTTTGACGTTTCTGCTGCAATGCCGGTAAATCAAGACCCATATATTGAACAGCTTCAATTAGAAATTTCTTTCTTTCTCGTTCAGTTTCTCCGATTTGATTGGTAATATTAGATATGCCCGAATAGTTGGACACAATATCACCAATGATTCGGCTCCAGTTATTATAATATTCCTCAGCAATGATCGTATCGATAACTGCGATCTGTTCATTCAGATAATCAGTATTGACAATCTTTGGAGAATTTGTCAATGGTTTGTATCCATTCGCTTTTTCACCTTCTAAAAGTGAAAGATCACCGGACTGAAAGTTATCAATTACCCGATAATCGATATCTTTAAAGAAATACATCTCGGTTTTATATGATTCTGTATATTGCTTTTTTTCAAGCAACATACTCATATTACTTCGGTAGCTGAAAAAAAATATTATTGCTACAATAAAAAAAAAACGATGCCAACAATAATATTTCTTAATGAATTGACCCGTCTATTATTTTTTCTCTTAATTTGTCCCATATATTCACCTTATATAAAAATGGTCTGAGTGAGAGGATTTGAACCTCCGGCCTCTTGACCCCCAGTCAAGCGCGCTACCAAGCTGCGCTACACCCAGACAGTAAATATATTATAATGATAAATGAAGGATTAATCAAGTTTTTTTTTATTTAATTCATTTAATTCAGTAAAATTTATTTTATTTTAAGGGTATCTGCGGGTTTTAAGCGCAGATACCCTTAGACTTAAAGACCCATACGTGACTCCATGGGCGTTTTTGTCGTTTCCACTGCTTCAACAATGCCTGTGATTACAGGTTGATACTTACTTTTAAATTGACCTTTTCGATCAAAATATCGGATCACCAGATATGACATTACGGTTAGACAAATCCCGGTCAAAAACGACGTCAGCACCTGATCCCAGCCAATATTTAATATACCAACTAAAAAGTATGCAGAACAGCTTCCAAACAGAAAGGCAATTAATGGTAACCCATACATGATAAATGCAGCGAAAAACAAATTAACAAATTCCATCTCAACTTCGACAGTTTCTCCGCTTTTGGCATTGAGTGTGTTTTTTGCCATCGTCAACATAATCGATTGATCTTTACTGACATGACAGGCGCCACACTCCCCACAAGCAGAATTTCGCTTGATTTCAACAACCGCATTATTGCCGCTAAGCTCTTTTACGGTTCCAATTTCTTTCATTACAGTTCATCAACACTGATACCCAAATCAATGAGTTGATCCAAGCTAGCACTGGCTGGTGCATCCATCATCAGGCAGCCATGGTTCTGGGTTTTAGGAAAAGCAATAACATCGCGGATATTTTCGTTATCAGTGAGTAGCATAACCAATCGGTCTAAACCAAATGCTAATCCGCCATGAGGAGGGGTTCCATATTTCAGTGCTTCCAGCAGGAAGCCAAATTGTTCCCATGCGGATTCCTTGGTAAAACCAAGTGCTTTAAATACTTTTTCCTGAATCCCCTGATTATGAATACGGATACTACCACCACCTAATTCGACACCATTAACAACCATATCATAAGCATCCGCCCGAACTTTTAACAGATCTGTTTCCAGATATTGCAAATCCTCTTCTAATGGCATCGTAAATGGATGATGTTTTGCAGTATAACGTCCGGCTTCTACGTCGTATTCGAGCAGCGGAAAATCTGTTACCCACAGAAAATTGTACTGGTCTTTTAAATCATATTCTAATTTACGTGCCAGTTCCAAACGCAATTGGCCTAGAGCATTACAAACTATTTCGTTGGTATCAGCAATAATAAAAATTAAATCGCCTGGTTCTGCATCGGTTATTTTGAAGATCGCTTCTTTTTCTGCTTCTGAGATAAATTTTAGAATTGGCGATTTCATTTCATCTTCTGTTACGTCAATCCATGCCAGACCTTTAGCCTTATAAATCTTGGCAAAGTTCTCCAGTCCTTTAATTCCTTTTTTGCTTAATTTGTCTTGCGCACCTTTGGCATTAATGGCACGAACGCTTCCGCCTTTTTTCACGGCACCGGAAAATACTTTGAATTCTGAATTCTCGACAATTTCGGATAAATCAATCAGTTTTAATCCAAATCGGGTGTCCGGCTTGTCGGAACCATATTGATCCATGGCTTCCTGATAAGTCATTCGCACCATTGGGGTTTGAACTTCAACACCTTTGACTTCTTTCATGATTTTAGCAATCATATCTTCGTTGATTTTTATAATATCATCTTTATCGATGAACGACATTTCCATATCAATCTGGGTAAACTCCGGCTGACGATCCTGTCTTAAATCTTCATCTCTGAAACATTTTGCCACTTGATAGTAACGATCTACTCCAGAAATCATTAAAATTT
>JAKLQL010000464.1 GCA_022013395.1 Acetobacterium sp. | reverse complement strand
TTTCAGAAGCCTCGCATTTTTTATGCGAAAGCTTCTGAAAAGTTTTGTGTTTACTATTAATTTTTATTTGATCTTGAAATGTTTGTTAAAATTTAGTGGCAACGTATTCGGCCAGACGAACAAGCTGTGCGGTATAAGACATTTCATTATCGTACCAGGCGATGATCTTAACCTGTTGTTTTCCGCCTTCGACATTCATAACCCGGGTTAAAGTTGCATCAAATAAAGATCCAAACGACATGCCGATAATGTCGGTAGAAACAATTTGTTCTTCATTATAACCCAATGTTTCATTGGCAGCTGCTTTCACAGCGGCATTGATTTCATCAGCAGTAACATCTTTCTCAAGCACACAGGTTAAGTCAACCAGTGAACCGGTAATGACAGGTACGCGAAGCGCAAATCCGTCCAGTTTTCCGTTAAGGGCTGGTAATACCTTGCCAACTGCTGCGGCTGCACCAGTAGAAGTTGGTACGATATTCTGAGCTGCGGTACGTCCTCTTCTTAAATCTTTATGTGGTGCATCCAAAGTTGCCTGGTCATTGGTATAAGCATGAACAGTCGTCATTAAACCGCTGACTAAGCCAAAACTGTCGTTTAATACTTTCGCAACCGGTGCTAAACAGTTCGTTGTGCAGGAAGCACCGCTGATAACCGTTTCGGTCCCATCGAGAATATTTTCGTTTACATTGAATACGATGGTTTTAACATCACCTTTAGCAGGAGCTGAAACAATAACTTTTTTCGCACCAGCTTTAATGTGTTTGCCAGCACCGTCTTTATCCGTAAAGAAACCCGTGGATTCAATAACAACATCGACGCCAACCGTACCCCATGGTAAATTTTCGGGATCTCTTTCGGCAAAAATTTTAATCGCTTTTCCATCAACGACAATGGTATCGTCTTTAACTGTAATCGAATCCTGTTTAAATTTTCCCTGGGCGCTATCATATTTTAATAGGTACGCTAAGGTTTTTGCATCGGTTAAATCATTGATAGCTACGACGTCAAATGCTGGGTTATCTGCCATTAATCTGAATGCTAAACGACCAATTCTTCCAAAACCATTAATTGCTACTTTTACAGACATATTATCTGCCTCCTTAAAATAATGTTTACTAAATTTATACTCAGTCAGATGCGATTCATTTTGCGTCTGACGTGGTTTGCAATTTTCTTAAAATTTCCCGGGCCGCGCTTTCATCAGTAATCAAAACAATATTCTCGCGGATCCGACTGACGGCAATAATCGACTCGGCTTTGGTGACACCACCGGCGACGGCAATAACATGGGGTATTTTTTTAAAGTTATCAATTCCAATGCCAATGGTGCTTGATGGTGAAATAACCTCGCCATTAATATCAAAATAATGACCAAAAGCTTCTGCCACAGCGCCTTGTTCCAAGATTTTTCGTTTATCTGATGTCGCTAAATTTCGCCAGTCCGCCAATACATCGGCACGACCCAATCCAAAAATAAAGATATCGATGTTATCCATTTTATTAAATACCCTTTTTATTTCCGGATAATCTTTTAATGCTTCTAATAATCGTTGATCAATATTGTCC
>JAKLQL010000463.1 GCA_022013395.1 Acetobacterium sp. | reverse complement strand
TGCAAAGTTTGACGAAACCATTGAATTGCATGTAAAACTGGGTGTTGACTCACGTCATGCAGATCAACAGGTTCGTGGAGCAATCGTTCTGCCACATGGTACAGGTAAAACAGTTAAAGTTCTCGTTATCGCCAAAGGCGATAAATTGAAAGAAGCTGAAGAAGCCGGTGCAGATTTCTTTGGTGAAGACGATATTATCGATAAAATTCAAAAAGAAAACTGGTTTGATTTCGATGTAATGATTGCTACTCCAGATATGATGGGTAAGGTTGGTCGTTTAGGTCGAGTATTAGGACCTAAAGGTTTAATGCCAAATCCAAAATCAGGAACTGTAACCATGGATGTTGCAAAAGCTGTTGCTGATACAAAAGCCGGTAAGGTTGAGTATCGTTTAGACAAAACCAATATTATTCATGTAATCATTGGTAAAGCATCTTTTACCGAAGAAGCTTTAAGAGAAAACATGATGGTATTATTGGAGACTGTTAAAAAAGCAAAACCAGCAGCTTCTAAGGGACAATACTTTAGAAGTGTTACTCTGGCAAGTACCATGAGTCCTGGAGTTAAAGTCAACACAGGAAAAATCTAGGAGTTTATTGATTGATTTTACATAAACTCTAAAACGACTTGACATAGAAAATGACAAATGATACAATAACGTCGTTGTTAAAGACGCATTCATCCAGAGACAGTAGGTGTACATAAATCCTACCGAGGTTGAAGAGAAAAAAGCTTAATGAATATAAGCTCTCTTCACGCTGTGGAGTGAGCTTTTTTGATACGATTTTTAAAAGGAGGTGCAGATAATACATGCCAAAGATTGAAGTAAAACAAGTTGTAGTACAAGAAATTGCAGAAAAACTTCGTAACGCTCAAACAGCGGTTCTCGTCGACTATCGTGGTTTGAATGTTGAAGAAGTAACTGAGTTGCGGTCCCTGGCTCGAGCAGCAGGTATCGACTACAAGGTATATAAAAATTCAATGATGCGGTTCGCTGCTAAAGAAACCGGTTTTGAAGGTTTACTTGACGTTTTGGTTGGACCTACTGCAATTGCTTTCTGTGATACAGATCCAGTTGCGCCAGCAAAACTACTTAGCGAGTTTGCAAAAAAACATAAAGCTTTAGAAATTAAAGCAGGTATGGTTGATGGTAAGGTTTTAGACGTTCAAGGCGTTGCGGATCTTGCAGAATTACCACCACGAGAAGTACTGGTTGCCAGAGTTCTTGGTGGCTTAAACGCACCAATTTCAGGTTTTGTTAACGTACTTAACGGAAACATGCGTGGATTGGTTGTCGCATTAAATGCGATTGCAGAACAAAAACAAGCTTAACTCAATTCAAAATTAAATTAAAGAAAGAATATTTGGAGGTTTTATAAAATGGCAAGTGAAAAAGTAACACAATTAATTGAAGACGTAAAAGGTTTAACAGTATTAGAATTATCTGAACTGGTAAAAGCATTAGAAGAAGAATTTGGCGTAAGTGCTGCTGCACCGATGGCTGTTGCTGCTGCTCCAGCTGCTGGTGGCGCTGCTGAAGAAGCTGAAGAACAAACTGAGTTTGATGTAATTTTAACTGCTGCTGGCGATCAAAAAATCAAAGTTATCAAAGTTGTTCGTGAATTAACTGGCTTAGGCTTAAAAGAAGCAAAAGCATTAGTTGACGAAGCTCCAAAACCAGTTAAAGAAGCTGCTACTAAAGAAGAAGCTGCTGATATTAAAGCTAAAATTGAAGAAGTTGGCGGAAGCGTCGAAGTAAAATAATTACTCGATAACCACTAAAAATCACTTGCTTGCGCAGGTGATTTTTTTGTTTAACAGACGAACTGGTCTGAGAAAGAAAAACAATGGGAAAAAAACAGACAAATCAAGTGAAAGAAATTACGCCGATGGCGGTAGACTTCCCACAATGGTATACGGATGTTATATCTAAAACTGAAATGGTGGACTATTCACCCGTAAAAGGTTTCATGGTCATTCGTCCCTATGGTTATGCCATCTGGGAATTAATCCAGCAAGCCTATGATAAACGGTTCAAGGAAACTGGTCATGAAAACATGTACTTTCCGCTTTTAATTCCAGAAAGTCTGCTAACCAAAGAAGCAGAACATGTAGAAGGGTTTGCGCCTGAGGTAGCCTGGGTAACACACGGTGGCGGTAAAGAACTGGCCGAACGTTTAGCGGTTCGACCCACCTCCGAAACGATTATTTGCAGCATGTACTCAAAATGGCTGAATTCTTACCGACAACTGCCTTATTTATATAATCAATGGTGTTCAGTCGTGCGTTGGGAAAAAACCACCCGACCATTTTTGAGAACTTCTGAGTTTTTATGGCAGGAAGGTCATACCCTTCATGAAACGCCGGAAGAAGCTCAGACGGAAACCATGCAGATGCTGGGTATCTATCGGGAAATAGCGGAAAGCCACCTGGCCATGCCAATGGTCGTGGGACGAAAAAGCGATAAAGAAAAATTTGCCGGGGCTGATGCAACCTATACCATGGAAGCACTGATGCATGATGGTCAGGCCCTGCAATCCGGAACCTCCCATAATCTTGGTCAACATTTTACCAAAGCCTTTGATATTACCTATCTGGATCGAAACAATGAACAATCCTATCCATTCCATACTTCCTGGGGTGTGTCAACCCGGTTAATTGGCGGAATCATTATGGTTCATGGGGATGACAATGGCCTGGTTTTGCCACCAATGATTGCCCCGATTCAAGTGGTGGTAATTCCGGTGGCGCAACACAAAGAAGGCGTTTTGGATAAAGCTTGGGAAATCAGTAAAACATTGAGCAAAGATTTTAGAGTAAAAGTAGATGACCTGGACGGCTATTCGCCCGGTTGGAAATTTAACCAGTGGGAAATGAAAGGCGTGCCAATCCGTCTGGAAATCGGACCACGGGACATCGAAAACGGACAATGTGTGCTGGCCCGTCGCGATACCGGCGAAAAGATTCAAGTCAGTCTGGATAATGTTTCGAATGAAGTTGACACTTTATTAAAAGAAATTCAAGCCAATTTGTTTGACAAGGCCTTAAAAATGCGGGAAGAAAAAACGTCAACCGCCGAAAACATGGAAGAATTTAAGACTAAGTTAAAAGAAAATCCCGGTTTCATCAAAGCCATGTGGTGTGGCGAGCGCAGTTGTGAAGATGCGATTAAGGAAGAAACTGGCGCTTCCATCCGTTGCGTTCCTTTTGATGATGAACAGGAAGTTTTGTATGAAGGCAAATGTGTATGCTGTGGAAAGCCGGCGCAAAAAATGGCTTACTTTGCCCGAGCTTACTAGAAAAAGTGAGTGTGTGGAGATGAGCAG
>JAKLQL010000462.1 GCA_022013395.1 Acetobacterium sp. | reverse complement strand
CAAAATGCAATAGTTTTATTAAAGAATTTTTGCTGGGACCTATATGACCCCATGAATATGGCTAATTATCGGTATTTTTTCGGTTTTAAATGGTGCATTTCGCTATTTCACAGTCCAACAATATTGTATTTAAATGTATTTAAACAGCATCTAAAGCACCTTAAAAGCATGACCGATCCACGATGATCTTGTTCTTGCAATTTTAGATCTCCACAAGATATGTTGATAAATGCAGCTCGTTTTTCCAAACTTCACCTGCTGTCGCCTTCCGTCCTATTTAACAACTACTTTTGCGGTTGTTTTATTACAAATCAAAAACTGTTAAATCGTCCGGTACGTAGAGATTTCCCTGATAGTAACCGCTGCCTTCTTGCTTATATAAAACGGCTCGCTTGGCCAGATTGCTATCTTCGGTATGATAAAGAATCAGATTGGCGACTTCCAACGTTTCGGCGGTTTCACAAGCCTCTTTAACGGTCGTATGATCTTTTTCATAGGGTAAGAACTGCTTCCGATCCGCATAACGACAAAAGGCTTCATGCAGTAGCCAATCGGCTTGATATGCATAGTCATATTCGTGTTCACGATAGGGTTCGTCTCCCAAAAAGACCAGTTTTTTGCCCGATTCCAGTTTCAGTGAAAACCCGAATTGTTTGGCTTTGGTTGATCGAATATCAAAGAACATCACCGGATATCCCAGAATTTCCTGAACTTTTTCGTCTTTTACCTGATGGAATAAAATTCGGTCGCCGATCATTTTGACAAACTTATCCGGGATCGTTAATTTCACAATCGTCAAGATGGTTTTCTTCAATTCTGTGTGACAATAAATATTTAACTTTCCCTGATAAGAGCCGTTTTTCATCCGAGCTGAAATCATCCGAATGAGCCAAATAATCCCCAGCAGATGATCAGTGTGTTCATGACTGATGAATATTTCGTGAATCTGATCCAATGAAATCTCAGCTTTTTCCAATTGGGTCAGAATCCCATTGCCCCCGCCTGTATCAACCAGAAAAAATTCTTTATTCTTTTGGATAGCAAAACAGGTATTGTAACATTTCGTTACCGCTGCATTCCCGGTTCCCAGAATGATTAGTTTTTCTTTGGTGGCTGCCTGATGCTCCGGCTTTTTGTTCTTTTTCGCTGGATAATGGTTCTTTGCTTCGGCCTTGCTCTGATTTTCAAGGACCCGTGCTTTAACCATTTCGGTGATCAAATCAAGCGGCAACACTTCACTCATTGGAAATTGAACCGATCCCTTTCCCTGCTGATAAACCGAAAGCGGTTCTTTAAATTGTTCCATCGCTGACGGTGTCGGATAAAAGCCAATATGGTTTTTAAACGCAGCAAAATGGACCAAGTTACCATTTAAGTAAAAGGTCGGCATTTGGTAACTTATCTTTTCAGTCGCTTCTGGCGCGGCGGCCTGGATGGTCTCCCGGAGCTGCTTTAGCTTTTCCTGCACCGCTTCTGGAAACGTTGCGATATAGTCATCAATTGTATTTATCTTTTGAGGTTTCATGGTTTTTCCTTCCCCGCTCGTTCAGCTTATTGCCTGAGAGCCTACTTGATCATTGAATTCAATATAGCTTACTGTATATTATACAATATTGAATTCTTCTGAGTTAAAATCACTATAAAATCTTCCCGTTTCGGCAGTAAATTTTAAAACACAATAATCTGGATCGGTTACTCCCCCCGAATAATACATTGTATCACCTTCCTGCCAGATCATCGCTTTGCTTTTAGCATCCTCTAGAATTGCCATTGTTCCTTTAAGCATTATTCCACGAAACAAATCTTTATCGCAAAAATATATGCATGCCTTAGGATTATATCGATATTGTGCGACTCTCACTGAAGACGTATTGGTCGTAAAATAAAATGTTTTTATTCCTTCTCTCTTTCTTGGGGGCAACATCGCCTTTGTATTTGGAAATCCTTGATCATCAACAGAGCTTATAAAAGCAACACTCTGCTGATCAATTAAATTGCCGATTGTCTGACATTGATCATTCATATAAACTATCTCCCCCCTTTTTTTGCTATAAATCCAATGATTCAAAAGATCTTACCGATTTTTTGTAGGCAACCAGAGTCAGCACACTATAAACTAAAATGCCAATGACTAATACCATCAGCTTGTATTCAATAAAATCCGGATCTTTCGTATCCAGATAATTCTTCATAAATGGCACAACATGGGCACTTGCTTCCGCAATGATCATGAAAACGGTCATCACCAGACTCCCCCAACCAAAAGCAGCCCCAACCTTGTCGGTATTTTTGTAGTAATTGGTGAAAAAGACAAGATTGAAAAGGCCCATCATTAAAAAGGATAACCCGAAAAAGGCCGTGTTCGCATCAATCCCGACCTGATTGCCCGGCAAATCATATAAGCTTCTGATATATGCAAAGGGGATTGCTGTTAATACCTGTGCCATCTGAATCATAACGACAAATAAGAATCGTGATTTAACAATATCTTTTTTGCAAACCGGGAGCATCATGGTATAAAAAATGTCGTTATTTTCCCGACCGCTTAGACACATAAAGAAGATCCCCAGACTGGTGTAGAAAAATGTCACATAAAACGGATAATTCCAGACCAGCATCATTGATGACAAAGATAAAAAAATAAGTGATGTCGGGTGCATGGCTAGCTTGAATTCTTTATAAAGCAGATTATCCATTTTTACATCACTCCTTTTCCAAATGAATCATAATCGATTCCAAATCCGCATCGGTCACTTTTGCACCGCTATTATTCGCATCTGTCGATTTAATTAACGCACTATATCCATGCTTGGTCTGTTTAGATCCGATCAGTTTGGCTCTTAAATCATCATTTAGTTGTTCCTCTGAAAATTCCAGCACTTTATACTGCACCAAAAATGATTCAATATCGCTGTCTGCCCGCACTTTACCATGCTGGATATAGATAATTTTATCCGCACATTTATCCAGATCTGAGGTAATGTGGGTTGAAAATAAAATGGTGATCCCATCTTTTGTTAGTCCCAAAAAGACATCGAGTAAATCATCTCTCGAAATCGGATCAAGACCGCTGGTGGCTTCGTCCAAAATTAACAACTCTGCATGATGTGAAAGCGCCAGAACAAGTGCATATTTCACTTTCATTCCAGCGGATAATTCATCAGGGGTTTTGTTTTCGTCCAGTGCAAATCGTTCCATATAATGTTGATAGGCTTGTTCATCCCAATTCGCGTAGAAACGCCGGGTGGTTGCGGTAATTGTTTTGATCTTCTTTTTGGGGTAATAATTAATCCCGCCTGCAACAAAACCGATTTTCTGTTTGATTTCAAATTCATTCGCTTTAAAACTTTTTCCGAAAAATAAAATCTCACCATCGTCTGGATGAACAAAGTTCAGTAGGGCCTTAAGCGTTGTGGTTTTACCGGCTCCGTTGCGACCAATAAAACCAGTGATGGTGCCCTGTTCCAACACAAAAGAAACATTATCCAGTTGAAATTGATTATATCTTTTGCAAAGATTACTAACCGCTAAAACGCTCATTTTTCATCGCCTTTGTTTGAATCAGAGGCGACTCCACCAAAAACCATTTGCGAAATCCTGGCAAACATATTTTTAGGCGGAATCGCAATCCCCTGTTCTTCATCTCCCAGCAAGATTAGTGTGTCGCCCGGTTTAATATTAAATATATCCCGTGCTTCTTTGGGAATGACAATTTGACCTTTTTCACCGACCTTGACAGTCCAGGCATATTTTCCTTTTGGTTGAGTCATTATTTTCCTCCATCCCGTGCTATAAGTATGATAAGTATGATTTGTACTACTTATCACAAGAATATCCCTTTACCAAGGTTTTGTCAATCCTCTGCCAGCAAATAATGCAGCATCTTTTCGGGATTTTCTAGGAATCACCGCGTCAACTGATAGTGTTCCGTCTCCCGATAATCCACCGAATGGATACCCTCTTCGGACATCTGATATATTTCTGCTTCTGGATAGGCCATCAGAATGGGAGAATGTGTGGCGATGATAAACTGGGAATTTTGCCGTACCAGTTCGTTGATATGTACTAGCAAGGTCATCAGCCGGCTGGGCGAAAGTGCGGCTTCAGGCTCGTCCAGCAAATAAATTCCGTTTCCGTTAAAGCGGTTTTCCACCAATGACAAGAAGCTCTCGCCATGGGACTGGTTATGCAGTGACCGATCGCCGTAGGCGGTTGGCAACTGGTTCTGGAATTCCGCTTCATAAACTTCATCCAGATAACTGGCCGCATTGTAAAAGCTTTCAGCTCTTAGAAAGAAGCCATCCTTGGGATAGGTTCTTCGCGAAAGCGTCAGGTGACGATGTAAATCAGAGTGGGTTGCGCTGGTAGAAAAGCTAAAATTGCGCGTACCACCCTCTGCATTAAAACCAAAGGCCACCGCAATCGCTTCCAATAAGGTTGATTTTCCCGTGCCATTTTCGCCGACAAAAAAAGTCACTGCTTTGGGAAAATACAGCGTTTTCATCTGTGTCAGATGGCGCACCACCATAAGGCGGTGAAGATAAGAGTCTTCGTCCACTGGCGAACTGAGTCGCACACTACTGATATAATTTTGTTCCAACTGAGGCTCCTTCCAATTTGGTTGATGGCTGCCACTACTTTGCTTTTAAGCTTTTTATTCTTTCGTCATTTTTTCAGCCATAAAGAATCTCGTCTCGATAATTTTTGTCCCCAAAACGCATCGGGCATACCGTGCGGCATTTATTGCAAACAACGGTATCAAAACCTCTTGCTGTTTTTCCATAGGCATTGTTCCGACATAATTTCTGAATAACGGATTCTTCTTTTATTGCTTGAGCCGGACAGTTTTTTATACATAAATTGCAACCTTCAATGCAAATGGATTCGGCATAGTCATCTGATCCTAATTCGAGATTTGTCAGGATTACGCCAACGGTTAGTCGGTTGCCGAATTTTGTATCGAGCAGCAAGGTGTTTTTGCCCAAGGTTCCAATCCCAGCATTGATGGCCGCGTGTTTCATCGAGATTAAGCCCCGTCCCTCCATTTTTTCAGTGTCCCAATAGTCATAGGGTGCATCACACGGCACCGGAACGGCTGTGCCACCATAGGCATCCTCGATTATTCTTGCAGTCATCATTCCAAGCTGATCCACCTTGGGAATTGTCAGATTATTAAAATATCCATATAATAAATCCGGTTTCACTTCGAACAGGCTTTTTGGCAAAGCAAAACCTATCACAATAACAGCTTTGCAGTCATCATAAAGATCGCACGGGTGAAATCCCTCAGGTGCCTGAACAAATCGTTCAACACTTGCAAAACCACAAACATCTGCGCCCAACTCCAAAACCCTTTTTCTGATTCCTTCTTTCACTTTAACCCTCCTCTTCTTTTCCCATTAAAACCGAACTAGCTTCAAATGCTTATCCGCTTTTCTAACCATTGCCTGAAAAATTCTAATTGTTCTTCCGTATGGAAGTAATGTTCGCCATGTTCCATTACGGTTAGATCACAATTAAATTGCTGGGCGAAATTCGAAACCGTATCAAATTCGCATAAATCATCAGCTGAGCCATAAAGAATTGCCGTTGGTTTATTCCAGGAATTTATCGAATGTTCCTTAACATAACAATAATAATCCCAATATAACACCTGTCCGATCGGCGTTGCGACTTCTCTTTCAGTTTGCAACTGCTCTTCACTTACGCTAAACCAGGTCATCATATTATTGATGATTCTTTCCATATCGACGACCGGTGAAAGGAATATACCCTGCTTTAAATCTTCTTCTTTGTAGGTCAGCAAGCTAAAATACGCACCCATACTACATCCAAACAAACTGATCT
>JAKLQL010000461.1 GCA_022013395.1 Acetobacterium sp. | reverse complement strand
TGGTACCCTTAGTATCATCAGCATTTTATTGTTTGTTGTATTTATTGTTGTGGTTGTGTTTGGTGTTGTTGCGATTCAAGAAGGTCAACGAAGAATACCCGTTCAATACGCAAAACGTGTTGTTGGCAGAAAAATGTATGGTGGGCAAAGCACACATATTCCATTGAGAGTTAACATGGCCGGCGTTATTCCAGTCATTTTTGCTAGTTCACTGGCATTGTTCCCAGCAACCCTGGCTAGCTTTTTCCCAACGTCAGCTTTTGCAAATTGGATTTCGACCTATTTTGCTTGGGGATCATGGTTATCAACGACAATTTATGTCGTATTAATTATAGCGTTTACCTATTTTTATACAGCAGTTACATTCAATCCATTTGATGTTGCTGAAAATATTAAAAAACAGGGTGGTTATGTTCCAGGGATCAGACCTGGGAAACCAACCGTAGAGTACTTCTCGAGAATTATGAACCGATTAACATTATTTGGTGGCGTCTTCTTAGCGATCATTGCTGTTATTCCTATTTTTGTAGGTAATTTCATGGGTGTCAATCTTCAGTTCGGTGGAACAAGTCTGCTGATTGTTGTTGGGGTAGCCCTAGAAACGGTTAAACAGATTGAATCAGAAATGATGATGAGACACCATCAGGGATTTTTAAAATCTTAAAATGAACTGGAGATAAGTGAAAAATGAGAATTGTATTATTAGGACCTCCGGGAGCTGGTAAAGGAACACAGGCAAAACAAATCTGTGAAACCTACAATATACCACATATTTCAACCGGCGATCTCTTCAGAGAAAACATGAGCAATGACACACCGCTTGGTCAAAAAGCAAAAGAATATATGGCTCAAGGCCTTTTGGTACCAGACCAACTCGTTCTTGATATGGTAGAAGATCGTTTGACTCATGACGATGTTCAAGCCGCTAACTATGGCTACTTGCTAGACGGATTTCCGCGAACAGTGGCTCAAGCAGAAGCTTTATGTCAAATTAATGCCAAGCGGGATTGTGAACTGGATTTTGCAATTAACCTGGAAGTACCATTTGATATTCTAATTGAGCGGGTTTCAGGACGTCGCATCTGTCCGAAATGTCATGCTACCTATCATATAAAATACAGTAAACCAAAGGTTGAAGGTGTCTGCGACTTAGATGGAACACCATTGTATCAACGTGAAGATGATAAAGTCGAAACGGTACAAAAAAGAATACAAGTCTATCAGGATCAAACAGAACCATTAATTGAATTCTATGAAGATAAACAAAAGATTATCAATATTAATGGTCTGCAACACATGAATGATGTTTTTGAGAATATTAAAGAAATCCTAAGTGGAGTTAATTAAAGATGATAACCATAAAATCCCAAAAGGAAATTGATCTGATGCGTCATGC
>JAKLQL010000460.1 GCA_022013395.1 Acetobacterium sp. | reverse complement strand
TTGCATTTGAATCGAATAACTGAAAGAAACCCGCCTGATTTGCTACGCATAGTATGCATTGTTTCAAATCAGACAGGCTCTTTGAGTAACTGTTAATTTTAGTTAATGTATAATCGAAAACAAATTAATATTTATCAAAGTCCAGATCATCTAAGATGATCTCAGGTTGGGGTGGAGGTGCTGCCATGGTTTCGTTGACGTTTGCCTCAGCGATGGGCCTGTTTGGCTGTTTCCTGCTCATATCTTTTAATTTAAAAGCTTCCACCATTTGCTTGAGCATTTCAGCCTGACCCGAGAGTTCCTGGCTGGCAGCGGCACTTTGTTCGGCAGTGGCAGAATTGGTTTGGACGACCTGTGAGACTTGCTCGACACCCTGATTGATCTGGGCAATTTCTGAAGCTTGATCATTGGATGCCCGGGCAATACTGCCGACCAAAGTCGTGACTTTTTCGATTTGCTTGAGAATTTCAGAAAGACTTTCAGCGGTTTCATCAGCAATTTTAGTACCGACATCCACCTTATCAATCGATCCTTCAATCAGACCAGTTGTCTCTTTGGCTGCTTCAGCGCTTCTGGCAGCCAGGGTACGAACTTCTTCGGCAACCACAGCAAAACCTTTGCCATGTTGTCCAGCTCGGGCGGCTTCCACGGCCGCATTAAGAGCGAGTATATTGGTTTGGAAAGCAATATCGTCAATCACCTTGATGATTTTAGAAATATTATGAGACGAATCATTAATTTCACTCATGGCTGATACCATTCTGACCATTTGAGCATTGCCAACTTCGGCATTGGAACGGACACTGATGGCTAATTCATTGGCCTGGTTGGCATTAACCGCATTTTGTTTAGTTTCCGAGGCGACTTCTTCAATGGAAGCAGTCAGTTCTTGAATTGCACTGGCTTGTTCAGTGGTACCCTGAGACAGTGCCTGGCCGCCGTCGGATATTTGCTGGGCACCGATTTCAACCTGGCTTGCGGCAACATTGATATCAGACAAGGTGGTGCTTAGATTTGCGGCAATTTCATTTAAGGCTATTTTAATAGCTAAGAAGTCACCACAAAATAGATTGGTAATTTCAAGATCAAAATTACCGCGACCCATTTCTTCCAGTGTATGCGTAATTTCTTCCACATACGCTTTTAAGAAATCGATGGTTTGATTCATATCATGCTTGATGATTCCATGCTGGCCTTTGAAATCTCCTTCCATTGTAATGCTGAGATGTCCTTGAGCCAATTCTTTTAAAGTAGTTGAGGCCACTTTAATGGGATCAATAACGGCATCAAGGGTGAGGTTAAAACCTTCGATGACCGTTGCATATTCGCCCTGGAATTTTGTGGCGTCCCCGCGATTGTTTAGATCACCGTCGATGGCCTGCTTGGCCATGTTTTGGGTTTCTTCAACCAGCAGGTTAATGGTTTCAGTCATCCCCAGAAGGGCCGGTACCAGCTGATCATTTTCACTTCGTTTACCAATACTTCGCAAGAAGTCCAGATCACTGAGGTCGCCATTACGAATGTTGGTTGCTATATTGACAATTCGACCAAGCTGAGCATGTACACCGTTGATAGAGACTGCAATTTCGCCAAAAATACCATCGAAATTTCCGTCGATGGATTGAGATAAATCGTTTTTATTCATCAATTTAAGAGTGTGGTCGGCAGTCGTCAAGGCACTTAATCCATCAAGACAGGCATTGAGATTGTTTTTAATTTCACGGAAATCCCCATAATATTCATCAGTGATTTTAGGAGGGATTTCACCTTTGCCAATCCGTTCGATATATTCAGCGGCGACATTGAGGGGACCGACAACCGCATCCAACGTGCTGTTAACGCCTGAGACAATATCTTTGAACCCACCAGCAAACTGGTCAGCATGTCCCCGGGTATCCAAACGTCCTTCAACAGCTGCCTGAGACAACAGATTGGCTTCAGTGATGAGGGCGCGAATGGTTTCAATGGTTTTCTTCAAGGCAGGAGCCAGTTCATCTAAAGGATCTTTTAGTTCAATGTTGGCAGAGACATCGCCATTGGAAATCTGATTCATGGTTCCAATAACAATGTGTTGAAGGTCATCGGAAAAACTGTCCATGGCATCAGCCATTTCGCCAATTTCGTCTTGACTATCCATTTTCAGGCGATTGCCAAAATGTCCCTTACTCATTTCATGAATCATATGGCTGGCTTTTTTAAGCGGGGTGCTGATCAGTGAGCTCAGTAATAGTCCCAGAGCAATGGCTAGAATCATACTGACAGCCATAATAATGGACATGGTGGTGACCACTTGGTCAGCCTGACTGCTGTTTTCCACTGATTTAGCAAGACCTTCATCCAGTTTCATGGTTGACAGGTTGTTAATGGCATCTTGGAGGGCAACAGTTGCTTTTCCGGCAGTACTATCAGGATTTATGGCGATGAAGGCCTCAGTATCTTGATTTTGGGTCGCCAGGTTCATGAC
>JAKLQL010000459.1 GCA_022013395.1 Acetobacterium sp. | reverse complement strand
GAGGTTTAAAGCATCATCACTTTAAAATATTAAGTTTAGCATTTGAGGGTAATTCATGAAAATAAAAAGAATGATCATCGCTTTTATGGTGCTGTTACTCGCCTGTTACGCCGTGGCAGTCAATTATATCAATGCCACTCATTTAAATAAGGTAGATATGACGCAGATTAACCAAGTCGTCAAAACGGTTGAAAAAGAGTGGCTCAACTTAGCTAGAAATAATGATGGAAATAATGCCGGGAATGAAGATAGCACGATGCCAAGAATCGGAGCAGCTGAGGGCTTGTCCTATCAGATTGCCCTTACCAGCGATGAAAACTATCAGTCATGTGTATTTGAGGCGATTAAAAACAGAAATCCTATGATGGATTTAATGGATTCTTCAGAAAATGGACAGCCGGCAATGATTGGTAAGATCATCTTTCTGACCGATGGCAATGAAGAAGCCACCATGAAAAGAAATCTGATGGCCATGATCACTGTTACATTTTTGATTGTATTGATCATGGGTTATGTGGTTTTGGGGCTGGTGTACACTTCGATTCTCCGACCCTTTGGGGTTATGAAAGAGTTTGCCCAAAAAATTGCCGATGGCGATCTGGAATTCCGGCTGCCCATGGATCGGGGCAATTACTTTGGAGCTTTCACCGAAAGTTTTGATCTGATGCGGGAAGAGCTGCGAAAAGCCAGGCAGGGCGAATATCAGGCCAATATCAGCAAGAAAGAGCTGGTGGCGGAACTTTCGCATGATATTAAAACACCGGTGGCCACCATTAAAGCTATCTGTGAGCTGCTCCAGATCAAGCTGGCTGGGGTGAAAACTGTGGATTTACCGGGGTCAACAGCAGAAACGACGATCACCGAAAGCATCGAAAAAATTGCAGTGATTGATGCCAAAGCTGACACCATTGATGCGCTAATCAGCAATCTGTTTCATGCCACCCTGGAAGAATTGGAAATGCTAAAAGTCAATGTCAGCGAGCAACCCAGCACCGTGATCATCCAGATGCTTAAAGACATGGATAGTTTCGGGAAAATCCGGTTTAAGAATAACCTGGCGGAGTGTCTGATTTTTTGTGATCCGCTGCGGCTGGGTCAGGTGATCGACAATATCATCAGCAATTCCTATAAGTATGCCAATACCGATATCGATATCTGGTTTAATCTGGACAAAACAGAAAAGAATCTAACCGTAAAAATCAGGGATTATGGGGCGGGTGTCGATCCTGACGAATGTCTGTTGGTTTGCGAAAAGTTTTTTCGCGGTTCCGGGGAAACGGTTCAAAATACCCCGGGCTCAGGGTTGGGGCTTTATCTGGCGCGACAGTTTATGGCCGGTATGGGCGGCAGTATCCGCTGTTATAATGATGATGGGTTCACGGTGGAACTGCAGATTAAAGTGGTATAAGTCATATTATTTAAGAAACAGATAAGGATTTAATAAGAGTTGGCAAAAGACTGGTTAAGAACATATGAAATATAATAGGACCATGGAAAGCAAAAGCCGACCATGGTCTTTTGTCATATCGATAAAGGTTCACTCAGTCAATCAGGAGGATTACAATGAATAACACGATTCTAAAGGCAGAAATGCTCAGCAAAACCTATTCAAACGGCAGCATCATGCAGCACGTTTTAAAAAATCTCAACATCGAAATCAAAGCAGGCGACTTCACCGTCATCATGGGGAGCTCGGGTTCGGGAAAGTCCACCCTGCTTTATGCCCTGTCGGGGATGGACAAGCCGACCCTGGGAACCATCGATTTTAAAGGCGAGGAGATTTCCAATTATTCCAATGATAAGTTGGCGGTCTTTCGAAGAAAGCATTGTGGGTTTGTGTTTCAACAGATCTATCTCAATGATACCATGAGCGTGCTAGATAATATTATGATCT
>JAKLQL010000458.1 GCA_022013395.1 Acetobacterium sp. | reverse complement strand
TCTGCCTTTTCATAACTCCCTATATAATCAAATATGATAGCTATGTTTGATAATGAATTTGCAATTCCGGATTTATAATCAATTTTTTCGGAAAGTGTAAGGCTCTGAATAAATTGGTCCATCGCATTTTTGTAGTCAGCAATGTAAGAATAACCAATTCCAAGGTTTATTCTTGAATATGATGGGTAATTCTATTTTAAGACAGGCACACACATTTAACGATTGTGACGGTGCTTTATTTTTCGCTGTTTTGTTTTCATGTGACAAAACAGTTGCTAATTTGTCTTAAACTGCGCAAATCTTATCTGTGAAAGGAACAAAAATGAAAAGAAAATTTTTCCACTCCGTTACCAGCCAGATTGTGATTCTTCTGCTGATGCTGTCCATGATTTTTTCAACCGGCGTTTTTGCTGCCGCTGATTCAGACAGTGGTGATTCAAGCAACGACACTACCATTAATACCCAGGCCACCGGGGATATCGGTGTCCAATATCGCGGCCATGTCCAGAATAAAGGGGATGTTCCCTTACCTGTTGGAAGCTTTATCACTGGTCCCAATGAACTGGGAAGTCGAGACGAAGGCCTCCGACTGGAAGGCCTCCGGATTGAGCTCACCGGCGATGTCCCTGCTGGTGCCGGGATTAGCTATGATGTCCATGTTCAGAATAAAGGCTGGATGGGCACAGTGGAAAATGGTAATTTTGCCGGAACCACCGGGGACAGCCTGCGGATTGAAGCGATCAAAATTAATTTGACTGGCCTTGACGGTTATGACGTTTATTACCGTGGTCATGTTCAGAACAAAGGCAATATCCCGGTTGTCGATACTACCTGGGGCTGGGTTAAAAACGGTACCGAGCTCGGATCTACCGGTGAAAGTTTGCGACTCGAATCGATCGAGATAAAAATTGTCAAAACTGAAACCTATACTGCTCTGGGCGATTCAATTGCCTATGGGATGAGCGCAACGCCTGGTTCCGGTTACGTGAATCTTTTCTACGACAACTTAAAAGGGATTAGCGGAAATGAAGACTTATCCTTGGTCAATCTGGGCATCCCGGGTTACGCGTCTGCGCAACTCCTAAATCAGGTTCAGAACGATCCGGCAACCATTGCTGCCCTTGGCAAGGCCAAGGTAATTACTGTCAGTGTCGGTGGTAACAATATTCTCGCTCCGGTTATCGTAACCCTGGCAGCTGCTTTCCAACTGGATCCGGCCTCCCCGACCTTTCCAACCGATCTGGCGACCGCTTTAGCCCAACCCGGTGCCCAGGATATCATTACAGCGGCACTGCCAACAATCCAGACCAATGTAACCGCCAGCGTTACGACGTTTGGCACCGATTGGCCGCAGATCGTTGCCACTATCAAAACCCTGGCACCTCAGGCTGATATTTATGTGACAACCTTATATGATCCGATCAGCACTCAGGATCCGCTATTTGCTGTTTTCGATCCCGCCATTCAGACCGTTAACGCCGCCATAAAGACACCCGGTGCCGGTTACAAGGTCGCTGATGTCTACACCGCCTTTGCCACCTACCAGGGCAGCGAACCGCTGGTTAATTTCAACTGGTACATCGGTAATCTGGATCCTCATCCTACCACTGCCGGCCACGAGCTCATTTACCAGTCGCATCTGAATGCCGTGGTGATTAACTAACCTTAACAGCGTAATCCGTTAATCTCTTTTTCTTGGTCATCAATTCTTATTCTAAATAAAAAAGCAGTGGAAGCTAAAAATTAACTTCCACTGCTTTTTTTATGTTTTACCAGTCCAAAAGAGCTTTTTTCACTCAATTGAAAACGTTATGAAACCTGTGTTAACTTTTGAATTAATGCCTGGGCCGTTGTCTCATCAGTAATCAGAACCTTGATATAATGCTGTCGGGCGGCACTGATAATCGGGTTCACTTTCTCGCTGCCGTGAGCAATACAGATGACATTTTCGGTCTTTTCCAGCAATGACAGGGCCATGCTGGTCATAAAATAATCCTCCGGCAATTGCAGTGATTGATGGTTTTCGTACATCACATGTCCCAAAAGATTGGCATGGGGCTTGGTTAATGCCTGAGAAATGTCAATTTTTT
The DNA here is from genome assembly GCA_022013395.1 of Acetobacterium sp. Taxonomy (GTDB): domain Bacteria; phylum Bacillota; class Clostridia; order Eubacteriales; family Eubacteriaceae; genus Acetobacterium. Next base: position 12,599 of record JAKLQL010000458.1, on the reverse strand, counting down.
TACTGAATAAAGAGAATTCATCAAAATAAGGATAATTGATATTCATGGGACCAGCAATAGACAAAACCACCGTATCCAGTTTTTGATAAGCTTTCTGAAGCTCATTAAACCGTTTCAAATCAAAAGGTGACATCATACTGCGCTTCTGGCAGATGGTGAAATTATTGTAATGGCAACTCCCTCTGAAGTGTTTGGCAAAATTATCTAAAATTACACTGGGTTGTAAATACGGGTTGTTCGTTCCCGATGATCCGACAACCGAAAAAAATTTCAATGGTTTGTTTACCCGCTGACTTGTCAGCTGGGCGGCTACATGATACAGGGTCTTCCCTAACCCAACGCCAATATTTTGACATTCAGGCAGGATTTCTTCCAATTGACGGGCGGCAAAAAAGGATAAGGCTTCCGATTGATCCGCTTTGGCAGACATCGTCGGTGCCACGTAAACTGCTTTTAATCCGAGCAGTTCCCGAAGCTGGTTGCCAAGGGCATCGGATGTACCGCTTTCTGGGATACTGACCCGAATTTTGACGTAGCCCTGATCGCGGGCCTGTTTGAGGATCCGCGAGATTTGTGAGCGATGAATGTTTTCCTTCTCCGAAATCTCCTGTTGGCTTAAGCCGTCAAGATAATAGTATTTTGCGATCCGCAGGATCAATAATTGATCATCATGTTGTTTCATAATTCTCCCCTTATGATTTATGAACAGATAGGCGATCTGTTTTTAATAAAATAATATCCTCACAGCTGTGATTTGTCAAGCATTCACATATGTGCGAGTTTGCTTTGGTTCATTGACAAATTCCTATTTAATCTTCTATAATGGCATCATATGGAATATATTTAATTTCACATTTGTGAAATAATTCGTTCCAAAAACCGATAGGTAATTGCGAAAGTACCGTGATCTGCGGGCCCAGTTTCGCACAAAACAATTTCTACACTGTTCGCCTACACGTTGCGAAATCGTTTGTGGAAACTGCACCCAAAACAACCGTTGTTCGGTGTTTTTTAATTTAGCAACGGTCTATTCAAAACTTATTTAAGGAGAACGAAGCGATGCGTGTTGAAAACTATCCCCTGGAGCGATTGGATTCTCCGCTGTTCACCAGCCGTTCATCAGAAATCTATTTGTGGGAAGGCTCCCGGTTATTAAAGCTTTTTAATGCCGAAGTCGATCCCTTCCTGATTGAAAACGAAAAAATAAATACCATTGAAGCCTATGAAAAAGGTGTCACTAAGGTAAGATGTTATGGCATGATCCAGGTTGAAAACCGAACCGGGATGATCATTGAATGTGTTAACGGAAAACCCTTAATCAGCCTGGCCGGATCTCATCCGACAACGGCTTTCCGTGTTCCCCGGCTGATGGTGGAACTTCAGTTACAATTACACGATACCCAGACGGACATTATTCGTAGTTACAAAGAAATGGTCATCACCACTCTGGATTCCCATCCGCTGGCTTTTTTGTCCCCTGAGGAAAAGGCTATCATCAGGACGAGAATTGCCGTACTCCCGGATGGTAATTCGATCCTGCATCTTGATTATCACCCGGACAACATTATGTCGGACCGTCAGTCTGCCACCATCATCGACTGGATGACGGCCGCCCGGGGCGTCCCGGCAGCGGATGTGGCGGCGACCCTCTATCTCCTCAATGAAGGCGAAATGATTCCCGGTCTCAACAAGGCCGTTGCCCTGGCTTTGGAATCGGTCCGAAAATATCTCTGCAAACGATATTTAAAAGAGTATCAAAAAACCACCGGCATGACCGATGCAGAAATTGCCCCCTGGCGGCTGCCCTTTTTAATCGTGCGGCTTGGTGTTTGGAACATTGACAGCGAAGTGCTTATTCTCCAAAAGAAAATACGAGCCGCCCTTAATGAGTAGCCGGTTCCATTTTCACTATTATGATCAGATCATCACTTAAAGGTAATTGCGAAAGTGCCGTGAGCTTTGAGCCCAGTTTCGCAAAGACCTAAAAAATCGCTTAACGTACAAGGAGTCAAGCCATGAGTAACATAAAAACAGCCGTAGCGGCTCTCAAAAACACCATCAACCAATTAAAGTCAGCAAATATCGAACTCAGCCATGCCTTTTTGGCTCTTCGGCTTGGGGATGATGCCTATCTTGCTGCGCTGCCAGTTGCTGATACAGACAAGCATGACAGCCATCATTTTAGGGTGCTCAATCAGGCGGGATTATTATCTTGTCATAAACTGGCCTACGCAATTTTTCTTGCGCATCACAAAACCAACGCCGTTATCCTTACCCATTCTCGGTTTTGTTCACAGGCCGCCGACGAGGGACAGGATATTCCCGCAGTGCTGGATGATATGGCTCAAATTATTGGTCTAACGATTCGTATTTGTGCTGCTGACGACCAAAAAAAAATCAACCAGCTTTTAAAAAATTGTCGAGGCTGTCTGCTAAAAAGCCCTGATGCTTCAAAACAGGGCGCGGTGGCCATGGGCAAGAATCTGGCCGAAGCGTTTATTGTCACGCTGTTGATGGAAAAAGCCGCCCAGGTCTATCTTCAGGCTAACTTGCTGGGTGGCGCAAAAATTCTCAATCCCGTCGAATCCCAGATTATGCATCTGGGCTATGAGCTTGCCTACTCAAAAATGTCAGACAAGATTTCCCACCAGACTCCTGCTGATTTCCCGCGGCCCATTTCAGCGGATGAAATGAACCGCCGCGAACAGCTTGTTGCGCTGGGTCAGGTCCTCGCCCGGGAAAATCTGGTGCAGGGAACCTGGGGCAATATTTCCATCCGACTGGATGATCAGCACATGCTGTGCACCCCATCCGGTATGGACTACGCGACCCTCACGCCCTATGACATGGTTCGGGTTGCAATGACCACCTTGAAATACGAGGGACGGATCAAGCCCACCGGTGAGAAGACTCTCCATGCGGCACTCTATTTAAACCATCCGGAGGTAAATTGCGTCATCCACACCCATCCTGTTCATTGCAGCGTTTTTGCGGCTGCCCATAAAAAAATAGAACCACCCGATTCGATTCTGCGTGAGTGCCTCGGCGGCGATGTTGCGGTGGCTCAATACGCCTTCCCCACCTCAAAACAATTGTCTAAAAACGTGGTCAAGGCCATCAAAAAAAACCGCGCCTGTGTGATGGAAAATCATGGCATGGTGGTTTGCGGTGCCACCCCGGAAGATGCCTATGCAAAATGTCTGGCTGCTGAAAACAGTGCCCGGTTCATTCTTGAACAAATCTCACGGGAACAGCCTGTTGCTGCTCCCAAACCAGCCGTGAGCAATAAAGGCGTTAAGCCGATGCGTCATTTTAATAAAATCTGCAGGCAGATCCAAACCCTCTCCCCCCGGATCATCGTGACCGAAGAACGAGGTTGCATTGTCTTAAGAGGAGCAGTCGATGACTGGGCGACCGCCGTTAAAGCCGGTCAGCTGGCGGTTGATCAAAAAAACTACTTGGGTGTCATCAACGATATTCGTCTCACGGGCTTTGTTCAGCAGCGGCAAACTCCCGCGGTCCAGGATCACAGTCTAAATAGCGAAAAACCGGATGTCTTAATCATCGGCGGCGGTATTGTCGGCTGCGCCATCGCCCGGGAGCTGTCCCGGTATAATCTGGATATTCTGTTAGTGGAGAAAAAATCGGATGTGGCTCTCGGGGCCACTGGTGCCAATGGCGGCGTGGTTCATGTGGGCGTCAATTTTTCAAAAAAATCCCAGAAATACCGGTACAATCTCCGCGGCAACCGGACCTACGAAGCGCTTTCCAAGCAAATGGCAGTGCCTTTTGAACAACAGGGTCAGGTCATGCTTTGTGTCAAAAAATGGGAATGTCTACTCGTCTGGATTCTCAAACTCAAAGCCAAATCAATGGGAATTCCCGGGGTGACGTATTTAAAACGGGAAGCCCTGCTGCAACATGAACCCCATCTGCCCGATTTTGTGGTGGGTGGGATGTATATGCCCACCGGCGGGATCACCAATCCGTTTGAGATGACCATCGCACTGGCTGAAAATGCCATTCAAAACAAAGCCCGGATCAGTCTGGATACCATCGTCACTGGCATGGAAACCAGGGATGGGCACATTACCCAGGTGGCTACCAACCGCGGTCACCTTTATCCAAAGCTAGTCATCAATGCTGCCGGGGTTTATGCCGATGAAATTGCGGAGCTGGGCGGAGACCGGACCTTTACCATCCATCCCCGTCGGGGCACCGACATTATTACCGACAAAAATGTCGGCTATATGGTGCGCTCCAGCATGGGTATCTCACCTTTTGCCATCCTGCCCCAGCAATTGTCGACTTTACCCAAAAATCCGATTAAACGGATGATTAACGGCTTTACCGGCAAGAGCCACACCAAAGGAGTGGGCCTGATTCACTCGATTCACGGCAATATGCTGATTGGCCCCAATGCCATTGAAACACCGGACCGGGAAGACACCGCTACCCATTATGACGAAGTCAACAGTATTTTGGCGATGCAGCAGCAAATTGCGACGGCGCTCAAACCCAGTGATGTGATCGCCTATTTCACTGGCGTGCGGGCGGCCACCTATGAAGAAGATTTTGTGGTCCGCAAAGGCATCTTTACGGACAACATTATTCATGCCGGGGGCATTCAATCCCCCGGCGTCACCGCCGCTCCGGCGATTGCCACGGAGATTGCCGGTTGGTCCGTCCAAATGCTCAGTCAAGCCATGAACGTCACTGCAAATCCGGATTTCGATCCGGTGCGCAAGCCACTCCCCCGACTCAATAGCCTGGATGATTCCCAACGAGACGCTTTGATTCGCGCTAACCCCGACTATGGGATCATTGTCTGTCGCTGTGAAGAGATCAGCAAGGGCGAAATCATCGATGCCCTCAATGCCAGTCTGACCGTCCCGACCCTGGATGGCATCAAACGACGGCTGCGGCCTGGCATGGGCCGTTGCCAGGGCGGCTTCTGTGCCCCGCTGGTTGCTGGCATCATTGCCGAACATTTCAAGATCCCCTTAGCAGCGGTTACAAAAAGCGGCGAAAATTCCGTGATCCTTTATCATCAATCGAAAGGAGTGTCCCTATGAAACAGACAGATGTGATTGTGATCGGCGGCGGCCCGGCCGGTCTTGCCGCCGCTTTGGCCGCCCATCGCGCTGGGGCCCGAACCTTGTTGATTGAACGGGAGCCCCGGCTTGGCGGCATTCTTAAACAGTGCATTCATGACGGCTTCGGGCTGGTGCGTTTTTCTGAGCAATTGACCGGGCCGGAGTATGCCGACCGGGATATCACGAGTTTTAAACAAGCCGGAATTGAAGCCCTGACCACCACCTTTGTAACCCGCATTAAAAAGACCGCCGCAGGCTTTATCCTCACGGCGGTCAATGAAACGGGAGTGCTGACGATAACAGCCAAGGCGTTGGTGCTGGCCACCGGTTGCCGGGAACGCACGGCCCGGCAGGTCTTCATCCACGGCACCCGACCAGCCGGGATTTTTACCGCCGGGACAGCCCAGCATTACATTAATCTTTTAGGTCAGATGCCGGCTAAAAAATGCGTGATCCTCGGCAGCGGCGACATCGGCTTAATCATGGCCCGGCGTTTGACCTTAGAAGGTGCCACGGTATTGGGTGTTTACGAAGCCAAACCGATCCCCTCAGGACTGACCCGCAATATTTATCAATGTCTCCATGATTTTGATATTCCCCTGCATCTTTCCCAAACGGTCACCCGGGTTTACGGCGAAGAACGGCTGACCGCCGTTGAAGTCTGTATGGTGGATGAAAATATGCAGCCGATCGCCGGAACCAGTCAAAAAATTGACTGCGATGCCCTGATTCTTTCGGTCGGTCTGATTCCTGAAAACGAATTGGCGGTCAGCCTGGGGGTTGAGCTGGATCCTAAAACCAAGGGGCCCCTTTGCAATGGAGCCCTGATGACCTCGGTTGACGGCGTCTTTTCCTGCGGCAACGCCCTTCATGTCAACGATCTGGTGGATTATGTTTCGGAAAGCGGCGAACTGGCCGGCACATCTGCGGCCAACTTCAGCTGCAAACAACGCGCTGAAATTGCCCTGACTGCGGATGCCAACTTCGCTTACCTGGTGCCGCAACGGCTGGATTTAAACGAGACCGACACGAAAACCATTGTCTATTTCCGCAGTCAGCGGATTCTTGAAAACTGTGATGTCATCATCACCGTTAATGAGCAGGAAGTCTTACGGAAACACTATTCCCATTTGCGCCCGCCGGAAATGGAACGGTTGGAAGTCGACTTTGCCCCTCTGAACCTCACGACAAACTCAATTCTATCCTTTAAAATGGAGGTGCGTTAGATGAAAGAGCTGATCTGTATCCTTTGCCCCAATGGCTGTGCCTTATCGGTAACTGATGATCAGTCAGTGATGATCGTTACTGGCCAGAAATGCAAACGGGGCCAGGAATTTGCCATTGCCGAGACAACCAACCCGACCCGCACCCTTTGCACCACGGTTAAGACAAGCTTTCCTGAAATGCCGGTGCTACCGGTACAGAGTGCCACAGCCATTCCCAAAGAACGGATTTTTGATGTGATGGCCGCGATCAACCAGGTGGTGGTAACCGAAGCCCTTAGTTGTGGCACACCCGTGATCACCGATGTACTGGGACTTGGTATCGACATGATCGCAACCACCTCCTTGGAAAACACTAATTTATAATTTCATAAACCGCTTAATCAAAAACCGGGTTGGCTTGTAATAAAAGCCTTCCATGGTTTTGGCAACCGTTGCCAACTCGTCACGAATTTTGATATTCTGAGGGCAATGACTTTCGCATTTACCGCATTTTGAACAGAAGGACGCATTGCTGGTCTGGCTTTTAACACTGGTTTGCATAATGTATTTGCTGAGCGCCGCCGTTTTTCCTTCAATTTCCCGATCATTATAAGTAGAAAAGCAGGTGGGAATATCAACGCCCTTGGGACATGGCATACAATAATTACATCCGGTACAGGGAATTTTAATTTTCTCGTTTAGTATTTTCGTAACCTGATCAAACAGTTCAAAATCGGCCGCAGTAAAGGCATTGGCTTCGGCCTGGGAAGCGACGCGAATGTTTTCTTCAACCATCGCCTGAGAATTCATGCCTGATAACACTACCGTGACTTCCGGATGATTCCAGATCCATCGGAAGGCCCACTCTGCCGGGGAGCGCTTGACATAAGCCTTGTCCCAGACCTGATAGACTTCCTTAGGCAGACTGGTAACCAGTTTCCCCCCTCTTAAGGGTTCCATGATCATCACCGGCAGCCCTTTGGCGGCGGCATACTTCAGCCCTTCTTTGCCGGCTTGTTTGTTTTCGTCCAGGAAATTAAATTGGATCATACAGAATTCCCAGTCATAGGCATCCACCAGTTTTTTAAATTCATCCCGACCACCATGGTAGGAAAATCCGATATTGATAATCTGGCCGGCCTGTTTTTTTTCTTCAATCCATTTCAGAATGCCTAAATTGACGAGCCGTGTCCAGATGTTGACATCCGTCAGCATATGCAGAAAATAATAGTCAATATGGTCGGTTTGCAGCCGTTCCAGCTCGACATTGAAAAGCTTATCCAGGTCTTCATACTTCTTCACCAGATATGGGGGCATCTTGGTGGCAATTTTCACCCGGTCACGATACCCTTTTGCTAGCACCCGGCCTAAGATGGCTTCACTCTTGGGATAAATATAGGCAGTGTCAAAATAATTAACGCCATTTTCAATGGCATAAATAATTTGTTTTTCAACTTCTTTTTCGTCTTTGGCAAAACGCATGCAACCAAACCCCAGGGCTGAAAGCTTGTCCCCATTTTTAGGATTAATCCGATAATTCATATTCGTAGCTCCTTCTTCAATTCATATAATCGCCGATGAACAACTCGTCATTCATCGTTGTGACGTTTATTTAACAGCCAATTGCCTGGCTGACACAAATCTGCCACAATGACTAATTAGTCATTCATCTGCAAAAAAATTAGTTCTTAATACTGTCCCACAAAAAATTAAATGATGTTTCTAAAAAGCCATCGTCAGACGCTAAATTGGGATTATCAATAAAATAATAGGTATTTGCATTGAGAATGCCCATCAGCAGGTTGCTCATGTAATCGAGATTAACATTTTTAATAATCTCCTGCTTAATTCCTTCAGAAATTAAATCCATAATATTATTGAACTTGCTTAACCCTTCTTTCCGGGTCGTTTCGCCAATACAGGAAGCATTGCAGAACTGCTGAAAAAACAGAAATTCTTCGGTGTGATCAAGACTCCAGCCAATGTAATTAATATAAATCCGTTTTAGCTTGCTTCTAAAGGTGGTTTCCAACTCCAGTTCAAATGATAAGCGTCGGGTCAGGGATTCTTTGCAAGCCAAATAAAGCACATTGATCAGTTCTTCTTTGCTTTTAAAATAGTTGAACAATGTCCCAGTGGCCACGCCGGCTTCTTTCGTAATCCGAGCCGTCGGGGTATTATCAAATCCGTATTGATTAAAAAGTTTTAAGGCTGTTTGTAATATTCTGTCTCGTTTATCCAATCATTACCTCCCGATCGATCTGTTGCTGTATCGTGATATCTCTGAATCTTAACAACATTGATTATAAAACAAAATGACTATTTAGTCAATCCATACTTTAAATAAGTCTCGACCCGAATTTTTAAAACATTTTAAAATTATGAGTTTTATGAATTCAAAAATGTGATTCATTGTTTAGTTTATTGACTGCCGCCACCCGGTTATTGACCTCTAATTTACTGTAAATATTATTGATATGGGTTTTAACCGTTGCCAGTGACACACAGAGTTTTTCGGCAATTTGGAGATTGGTGCCGCCGGCGGCCAGTTCATCCAGCACCTCCTTTTCCCGTTCGGTCAATGCGTTGATCAGCTTTTTAGCCGGATCGCCCATTTTTTCTTGAAGGCCAAACTTAGGATCAGCTATCAGCACCTTTGTAATAAAACTGAACGCTTCTTCAGACAGCTCTTTTTTAAACGCTGTCTTCCCTTCTTTAAAAACCGTTACTACCGCGTTGCGTTCAAACCAAAAAGGATTGGCAATGCAATTTTCCGCTGCATAGGAGACCGCTTCAATAAAGAGATTACGGATGACCCGCGGATCACCATTGGTCGCCAGCAGTAGTCGCAATTTCAGTAGATCGCCCTCGACGATTTTTAGCTTGTTCTGCATTTTTCGGGCTTTAGCGATCAGGTCTTCGACCAGCCGAAAAGCCAGTTCCCGGTTTCCCTGTTCAAATTGAATACTAATGTAAAGCAACTCACAATCCATATTGTCAACGAAGTCATCCGAGGCTTCATAGATCCCGGCAAACCTGCGGGCCAGTTCTGGATGCTGCCCCCGATAGATGGGGTAGCGCAATAACCGGGCAGAAAAAAAAGTGTTTTCAAAGGCTTCCTGACCGATGACGGCCATTAGCAGTTGTTCTGTTTTATCATCTTCCCCGGTGATATAATAGTATTCAGCCAGGGTATACTGATAAGCCCGAAAGATGCTGGTCGACTGGTGATCGATTATTTTTCGGGTGTTTTCCAACATTTCAAAGGCCTGCTCCAGAGCCAGCTGACGGATATAAACCCCGGCGATGCCAATATAATAAGAACTGCACAAGGATTTTACCTGGCCGGTCATTTTTTCAACTTCCCGATAAAGCTCCCGGCAGCGGTTTAACTCCCCCAGGTCTTCATAGATCTGCGCTTTTTCAGTGCGCACAAAAAAACCGATATAGACATTGCCGGTTTTCTGATAAACCGCTTCAGCCACATCCAGGTAGTTAATGGCCTGGTGAAACTGCGAATTGGCATAAAGAAAATAAGCTTCTTTAATCAACAGAAAAGCAATCGTAATCGGATTAAGCGGCAGCTTCTGAATCGCTTCCAGCGACAGAATTTCAGAGGTACGAAAGTCCCAATCGGTACTATAAAAGAGATTGGATCGCCGGAACGCCTCAAAGGACTGCTCGGTTTTGAGATTTGTTTTAATAAAGGTGTAAATTTCTTTGCAGGCCGTTTCATCGACACTGGCATAATAATAGAAAAAATACTGATAGGCAAAATCCGGATTTTTGCCAATTTCTGCCAACGGTACCTTCATCAGATAGGAAAAGGTCAGCGCGGTTTGCGGCATTTTTAAAATCAGATCCATGATCCGTTCATACGCTTTGATTTCAAACAGATGATGGAGACATTCTTCCTGATCCCCGATTTTTTCATAAATGGTTGCAGCCAACTGATGGCGTTCGTACTTTGTCGTCTGCGCCTGTTTTTCAAACAGGCTTTTCAGGTATTCTGCCAGAATGGCGTGATAACGATAGATCCCGGCCGCTTCGTCAATATTGATCACAAAGAGGTTTTTTAATAGGATGGCTTCCATCATCGGGATAAACGGGGTTTGCGGCAAATACAATTCACAGATATCTTGATTGAAATAACGAAGTACTGCTGTTTCAATCAAAAACTGCTGTTCAGCCTCGGACAAATAACCAAATATTTCTTTGGTAAGATAATCACTTAAAACCCGCTCCGATAGTTTCATGCTCCCCATGGCGGAAAGATTCCCCTGTTTTTCAGAAATGGCCAGTAATTGCAGGCCGCCAATCCACCCTTCGGACAACTGAATCATTGCCGAAATTTCAGCTTCATCTTTTTTAAGCTGCAGCGTCTTCACCAGAAAGTCCCGACTTTCTGGTGGGGTGAGACGGATAGCGTCCTCTTCGATCAACAACAGCTTGTTCTCTATCGCCAGCTGGCCAAGATAAAGGGGCGGCATTTCCCGGGTCAGCAGCACCAGATGAAGCTGATCCGGCATATTTTCGATGAAATAGTCAATCGTCGATACCAGAAAGTGATCCGATACAATTTGAAACTCGTCCAGTACCAGCACAATTTCTTCGTCATTTTTTAAGCGATTCAAAAAGTATGGGATCATCTGAAAGAGCATTTCCTTCTGCATATTGCTGTCAAGGAGATGCTGACAGTCAATTTGTTCATCCATCAAGTCACTGAGGGAATTAATCAGATAGTTCCAGAAAACAAAGGCCTGATTGGCATGTTCATCCAGGGTGATCCACTTCAGGTTTTTAATTCCCCGTTCAATGGCAAAGCTTGACATCAGCGTGGTTTTTCCGCAGCCCGCGCCGGCTTTGATAATGGCCACCCGGTAATCGGAAAGCTGTTCTAATTGTCCAAACAGCTGCGCTCGGATCAGATAGTTTTTTCGCGGTGCCGGCATTTTATGTTTGACTGAATAAAAGGGCTGGGTATAATCCAATGGGTTCACCTCCATGGTGTCATTTTCCTGCTAATGCAAAAATATTTTTCACTTTGTACTTATTTGTACTTTGAACACAATTTGTCAATTTCTTTCATTTTACTTTTTATTCAGCCCGCCGTCAAGGCCGCGTCAGGGCGGTCGCTTAATGGTAACGATAATCGTTGCGGGTGTTGGCAACGGCAATGGCCAGAAAGACTGCCGATATCGCGAGTACGTAAACCAATTGAGCGAAGTTACTCTGACTGAGACTGCCTTTTTCCAGCGCATTAACGAAATTAATAAAGTCCTTTTGTGGCAGCAGGTGCAGCAAGTGATCAAACAGGGTGGCCTCCTTTGACAGTGAATAAAAAGAGACCGCCAGAATGGAGGTCAGGATGATGATCGCGGAACCCAGCATATTGGCGGTATCGGCCACCTCAAAGAATGAATTCAGAAACAGCGCAAAGGCCGTGGCAAGTAATGCCAGAACGCCGATGAGCCCCGCATAAACCGACAATGAAAAACCAATATCAATCCCCATCAGAGCGGCCACTCCCAAAACCAGAAAGCTGGGCACGGCGATGATTAAAAAGATGAATAGCCCATGCCCCAGAAGATAGCGGCTAAACGGAAGTGGCGACATGGCAATGCGCCGGATCAGATGCTGTTCCTTGTCCTCTGCGAAAAACCGGGCATAAAGCACCCCCTGCATCAGCAGAAACATCATCATAAAGCCCAAAATATTGGTACCGGTCTGCCTGATCGAACGGTTGTCTGGGACAAAACTGGTCGGATTGGCAAGCGCCGTTTCCAGCATCGTTTTAAAGGCCGGGTTTTTGATGGTTGTAACCGCATCCTTTCCATCAGCGTTAATCATAACGACGGCATCATAGCGACTTTGTACCAGTGCGGATGTTTCCGGAGCCGTTTCCAAAACGGTCACATTAAAATAAGGGTTCGCCATCACGGCCGACTCGCGCTCCGACAACACCTGCTGATTGGGGACCACCAGGGCGAGATTGCCCTTTGTTTCGATGTGGGCCGTCAACAAAATGGCGGCCGATATCGCAGCGATCATTAAAATCAATGAAATCACTAGATACATTTTTTCTTCCCAGAGCCGGTTAAAATTATTTTTAAATACTGCTAGCATATGCAATCCTCTTTCCTGAATGTTTTCGCGCAAATAATGAAAACCACCATGGTTGCCAGAATCAGCCCCATCACGGTGGGATAAAACCAGGCAAAATTATGATCATAAATCATTGCAAAACTGGTGTTGGCCAACCATTTAGCTGGGGACAGATACGAAAGACTCCTTACTA
>JAKLQL010000457.1 GCA_022013395.1 Acetobacterium sp. | reverse complement strand
TGGTGCGCCGCAATCTGGGCAGGCCACGGTGTTGTTTTCAAAAGATTCAAATTCGGTGATATAAATATTGCCGCATTCTGGACAAATGATTTCGTAATAGTCTTCTTCATCAAACTCAAAATCGTCATCGGAATCAAAATCTTCATCTAAAATAAATTCTTCTAATTCAGATAGATCATCATCGACCATTTCCACATACTCTTCCAATTCTTCCTGGGCTTCGGTAATGCCATCCAGGGCATCAACGATGTCTTCAAGGATATCCAGTACCTGAACCAGAACCTTGCCTTCATTAGATGACTGATCCAATGCTAACCCATCTACCAAACCTTTGGTATAAGCAACTTTCTCATTAATGTATTTCATTTTTTATACCCTTTCCATGTAATCGCCCGTACGGGTATCGATTCGAATTTTGTCACCTTGTTCCACAAAAAGTGGGACGGTGATAATTGCTCCAGTTTCAACAGTTGCTGGTTTGTTTGCTCCGGTGGCAGTGTCGCCCTTAAAGCCTGGATCGGTCTTGACAACTTCCAATTCCACAAAATTAGGAGCTGCAACCGAGAATGCCACGCCTTTTAATGATTTTACGGTAGCAATGTCATTTTCTTTCAGATATTTTAATGCTTCTTCAACTTGACTCAAGTTTAACGGAATCTGTTCATAGGATTCAAGATCCATGAAGTAGTATAAACCACCATCTTCATATAAATACTCCATTTCTCGGGTTTCAACCTGTGCTTTAGGATAACGTTCCGTTGGGTTGAATGATTTTTCTACCACTGCGCCTGTTATAACATTTCGAATCTTTGTTCGAACAAAGGCTGCGCCTTTTCCTGGTTTTACGTGTTGAAATTCGATGATGGTAAATGTATGACCATCCATTTCAAACGTTACACCTTTTTTAAAATCTCCTGCTGATACCATGTTTACCTCCGCTATGCATATGTTAATTTTTTCTTTTCAATTCAATGTTATTATTCTATCACAATTCTTGAGAGACGTCATCCCAATTTATTAATATCACCGGGTTTGTGCCCGGATAACTTACCCGTCAGGCACCGCATGTGGCCGCCCAGATCGCGAATGGTTTCTATCTCTTCATATCCGTTATTCTTTAATAAGACAATAACCGCATCGCTCTGGTCATCCCCAATTTCCAGCGCCAGAAGACCGTTTTTTTTCAAAAACAAATGCGCCTCATCAATGATTCGCCGGTAAAAATCCAGTCCGGATTCGCCGCC
>JAKLQL010000456.1 GCA_022013395.1 Acetobacterium sp. | reverse complement strand
TTGCACAAATCAAAAAAGCCGATGCTCCTGTATGATTAACAGAAGTCATCAGCGTGTCAGCATTTTGGCCGGAGCCAGGGCGAACTTCATCACCTGTTTTATTAGTTTAATCGATTCAGCCGAGAATTTCAATCGCTAATTATCGTATTCATCCAAATTTGACGGTAACTATTTAGAATTCAATTTTGATTTCGATTTCAGCCCCACCTTTTATTGACACGATTATTGCCTCATGATAACATTATTTCAAACAAGGTGATGGAGTTCACCTGAATTGCTTTACAGCTGATGACTCCTGCAGGATTTTTCAATGCTGCGGGTTTTTTATTGCCTGAAATAACCAATACCCCTCTCTTAAACACCTTCGTGTCTAATTATTTTGTCACTCAAGTCAGGAGGACTGTCATGAAAAAATACTATTTTATCGCCGCCGGTGGCGCCATTGGGGCGCTGTTGCGGTTCAAACTTAAAACCTCGCCGTCACTTTTTCAATCCGGGGACCAGTTACTGAATCTGGCCTTAACCATTCTGTTAATTAACCTGATTGGGTGCCTGATTCTGGGGATGTTGAATGCGGTGTTTTCCAAAACCGACCGATTCAGTACTGAGCTGAAACTGGGGCTGACCACCGGATTGGTGGGCGCCTTTACTACCTACTCAACCTTCTGCAAGGCGAGTATCAATATTCTTGATGCCGGTTATCTGCGGATTTTCTGTTACTACGTGGCCGCATCGATCATTCTCGGATTAGGAGCGGTTTACACTGGTCACCTCATCGGCTATTATCTGGTGCACCCCGTTGGCAAAAGTCTGGTATCCCGCTTCAGTTTTGATTATAATTAAGGATCCGACTGATGGAAACTTTATGTGTCATCCTTGGCGGCGCTCTGGGCAGTACCACCCGATATTATCTGGGGAAACGCTTCGCTTCCCGGCATCAGCACATCCCCGTTGGCACCTTTGTCATCAATGTGTCCGGCGCCTTTCTATTAGGTGTGGTAACTGGTTTAGACATCTCAACGCTTCTTTATGGTTTGTTTGCCGAAGGTTTTCTGGGCGCCTACACAACCTTTTCAACTTTTATGTTTGAAGATTTTGTCATGCTGCAGAATAACCGGATCCTCAGCGCCATGATCTATATCATGGCCACGCTGTTATTGGGCTTCCTCGCTTTTTATGGCGGATTCCAGCTTTCAACTGCTTTGGCCGGCAACGGCATTTAACAACAGCAAAGTTTTCTGGCTTTGATGTGTTTTTTTTAACTGGACCCTTATCTTGTAGGCGATAAATCAGCTCTGTTCATTGAAAAATAGTAATTTTCAAACGCATCTGGAGATAGCGGCCGACTGAAAAAAAATCCTTGAATGAAATCACAGTTATAGTTTTCTAAAAATCTCAGTTGTTCCTCTGTCTCAATCCCTTCGGCAACCACTTGAATATCAAGGCCCTGGATAATGGTAATCATTGATTCCACAATCATTTGCTCCCGCTCATCCATGACAATATTACTAATCAGCGAACGATCTAATTTAATAATATCGAGGGGCAGATCTTTCATACAGCCGAAAGATGAATATCCGGTTCCAAAATCATCCAGGGCCAGTTTTACGCCAATTTTCTTCAAATCCTGAAAAACAGTGATGATTTCTTCGGTGTCCCGAATCAAAATACTCTCTGTTATTTCAAGCTTGACACTTGCCGGATTGATACCAGCTGCTCTGCTTCTGCCGGCAACCGATTCGGTCAGTTCAGCCCCGCGATTTTCAAACGACAATATCGAGATATTGATACTGACCGTCATATCAGCAATGCCGATTTCCTGCCAATGTTTAATTTTATTGCAAACCTGTTCGATGACCCAGTCGGTAATCGGTATAATCAGTTTTGTTTTTTCTGCGATGGGGATAAAGTCACTCGGCGGAATTCTGCCAAATTCCTGGTGATTCCAGCGAAGCAGCGCTTCAGCATGGTTGATCACACCATTCTTAAGATCATAGATGGGCTGATAATGAAGCTCAAACTCATCATTTTCCAGGGCGCATTTCAAATCCTTTTCCAGAATTGCTTCCCGGGTTCTTGATTGATCCATCTCTGGAACATAGTTGACAATTTTGTTTTTTTCCTTTTTGGCAGCATATAATGCCGTTTCGGCATTTCTGACAGTTTGTTCGATTTTTTCCAACGCTGATCCAACGCTGATTCCGATGCTGGCGGTCAAATAAAAAAGCTGTTTCGCCGCCATAAACTGCGTCGAAATTGATTTTAGCAATTCCTTTCCCAGTGATTGAACATAAGCACACTCGGTGGACTCGACGATAATAACAAACTCATCCCCACCATAGCGATAGATCACCCCATTACTACCAACACTTTTTAAAATCCTTATTGCCCAATCCAAAAGCACCCGATCACCTTCCTGATGGCCAAGTGCCTCATTAATTATCCGGAAATTATCGATATTGATAATAATAACGGATGCTAAACTTTTTTTTGGCTTAGTTTCATGGTAGGTATTTGTGAGCGCTTTTCGATTCAGTAAGCCAGTTAGTTGATCGTGAAAATCAATATAATGGAATTCTTCTTCTTTCAGCTTTCTTTCATTAATGTTTCGGCTGGAACTGACCACTTCGATCTCATCCAAATTATTGTAACGATATCTGGAAGAGGTTTCCACCCATACGATATCGCCATTTTTACAAGGCTGTTGAATCTCCATGATGTAGCGCTTCGGTACCGTTGGATTCTTGACAAACTCCGGTATCGTCTGGGTAATTTCTCCGATGAAATTTTGGTAACTGTCAAAGAGCATGGATTCTTCCAGTCTCTCAGTCATCGCTTCTTCTACGGTGTAACCTCGCAACTCTCGGATTGATGGGCTGATATAGACGAATTTTCTGGTCGTTACATTGAATACCCAGATAACATCAGCCGTTGTATCCGCCAAAAGGCGATATTTTTCTTCACTGACAGCAATCAGTGCCTGGGATTCGATGATTTCTCGGGTTTGACTCTCCAAGCCATCATAGATCATATTAAATAAGTAAATTAACACGGTGACACATATCTGCGCGACGAATGCATTAATCAACCAGTTTTTTGCAAACAATTCGATAGGCATTCCATTGAAGATGCCGTTTCCTAATAAAAAAGTTAACATAATAAAAACAATGATATTAATTATAAAAAACAGCTGGTTCTGCTCCTTGTTCAGCAACGATACGGCCAGTACAAAAGTAAATACCACACTGATCATCCCCGCTCCATATGGACCCGTATAAACAAGCAACAGGATACTTAAGCAATAGATACTCAAGATGACCAAAAATTTTCTAATATCCATTCTCATTTGTTTTTTGTACACAGCAATGGCAATGATTATAAAGATGGCGACCTCAATCCCAGCCAGCGCGAAACTCCCAGCCAAATAGAACAAATATGCACCATAGAGCATAATCGGTCCACCCAAAACAATCAGAAAAAATGATAACAATGAAAATATTCTGTTTCGCCAAAATTCTAAGCCATACATTCTACTGTTGGCATCTGATTCTTTATAAATCAAGGTGTTGAAAAATTGATTGA
This sequence comes from Acetobacterium sp., assembly GCA_022013395.1. Lineage (GTDB taxonomy): Bacteria > Bacillota > Clostridia > Eubacteriales > Eubacteriaceae > Acetobacterium. The sequence continues at coordinate 2,200 of JAKLQL010000456.1, read as the reverse complement.
TCTTTTTTCTATTCATAAAGTATCGTCCTTTATATAGAATGCGATATTTTTGATGTTTATTCCGGTAATTCTGTCGGTGGCGGTGCCTTGACAATGATCAACTCTAGAGTTTCCGGGTTAAAATTATTGAGATTCATTTTAGTATGAAAGGGAATCTTTAAAACCGTGCCTGCGGGATAAGCATAGTAATCCTGATCATCAAGCTGTAGCGAGACAAACCCCCGCACCACCGTCATATACACCGTGGCGTTAGTATAATGCTCGGGAAATCCATCACTCTGATTGATAATAATGTGCATATAATGAAGATTTTCGTCAAGAATTACCTTTTCAACAACTTTTTCATTTCCTTCAGTAAGTTTGAAAATTTGCTCTACCATTTTAGTTTTCTCCTTTTTGCATAAAGTTTTGTGTGAATTATATACTCATCTATTCGTATTTTTTATATACCCAATTATACCAGTTTATTCTCACAATTTTTGACATGCGACCAGCTATTTTAGAAAGCTGTTGGAATTTATAAAAAAATAGTGACGTCTATCTCAATAAACGTCACCACCTAATTCTTTACTTTGTTATTTAAGTCTAATTATTTTGATCCACATATGCATCCATATCGCCAATATAGACAATTGCCTTTTCAATCCGTTTCTCAGAAACTTCTAGAATCCTGAATTTTAAATGCCGGTACTCGATTTCCTGAACATCTTCCATGGTGGGAATATTTCCAATCAGGCCGATCAAAAATCCGCTAAAAGTATCATAGTCTTCAATTGGTAAATCGGTATCCAGCAATTCTTCCAGATCGTCAAGACTGATCATGCCGCTGACTTCATAGGTCTGGTCATCTATCTTTTTAAACTCGATTTCTTCTTCATCGAATTCATCAAAAATGTTACCAACAATCTCTTCAATCAAATCTTCCATGGTGACAATCCCGGCGGTGCCGCCGTATTCGTCAATCACCACGGCGATGTGGGTCTTGGCCTTCTGTAGATCCACAAATAATTCATCAATTTTCTTGCCGGTGGAAACATAGTAGGGTTTTCTCATCTTGTCGATGATTTTAAAATCAGCGGTTGATGTTTCATTAATCAGAAAAATCAGATCCTTGACATGCAAAATTCCGATAATATTATCCACGGTCCCTTCATAAACAGGGATTCTGGTATATTTTTCATCCTTCACATAACTGATCAATTCTTCAAGCTCAATCGATGCCGATACGCTGAACAAATCGACCCGATGGGTCATAATGTCAGAGACCGTTTTATTGTTAAACTCAAAAATATTATTGATCATCGTTTTTTCACGTTCGTTGATAGCACCACGTTCTTCACCAACATCCACCATCATTCTGATCTCTTCTTCGGTGACATCGTCATCATCCGAATGGGGATCGATGCCCGCCAACCGGACAAAGAAGTTGGTCGAAACGGTCAAGAGCTTCACCACCGGGGCGGTGAGTTTTGATAAAACCGATAGAATCCCCACGGCAAAGAAAGCAATCCCTTCGGATTTTTTCATTGCAATTCGTTTTGGTACCAGTTCTCCCAGAACAAGCGTAAAATATGAAAGAATCATGGTAATCACAACCAGGGTGGTGGCTTTTAATACGCCCTCCGAAATCGGGAGGTCATACTGTTTTAAAATCGTCACAATGGGATCGGCAAAGCTCTCAGCTGCAAAGGCACTGGCCAGAAACCCGGCCAGGGTGATGCCGATTTGGATGGTTGCCAGAAAGCGGCTGGGCTCTCCCAACAGTTTGACCAGTTGTTTGGCTTTTTTATTGCCATCCTCTGCCATCACTTTGATTTTCGTATCATTTAATGAGATCAGAGCCATTTCTGACGCTGCAAAAAACGCATTTAATAGAACTAATAAAAATAAAAATAAAATTTGTATAACCAATTATAATCCTCCTTATTTAATTACAAAAAAAAGACACAACAATACCCCGTCTTTTGGATATTATGGCCTCAAATGATAAAATAAACGATTAAATTGATTAAGATTCGTTCTATCCAGTTTTGTGCGATTTACGCAATTCTCAGCTTCCCCAGGTTCATCATCCATTTTTTTATTTCCTTTCGTTTAAAAATCTTACATAGACGTATTTAAATTTACAACATATCTTAATATTTGTCAACTTGATTCTTGTTTTTTTACTGTTTAATAAATAGTATTCGTGTTGTCTGAC
>JAKLQL010000049.1 GCA_022013395.1 Acetobacterium sp. | reverse complement strand
TTGGACCATTTCATCGGGAATGATGATTTTTTTTGCTTTAAAGAACGTACAGGCTTCGATAATTCCCGGTTCATCGGCTTTCAGCCCAATGGTCGCCAGGGATTTGATACCTTTTTCATTCATATTCAGTGACGCTAAAGTCTCCTGAATGGCCTGAATGATCCGCTCTCCCGGGGTATCCCGGCGACAGCCCACTCCCAGTACCAGTTTCCGGGGAACCAGCTTAACACTGGGAATTGACAGCGCTGTTTTTTTTGTATCCAGTGTTGTCATGATGACGCCCTGATATTTATTTAAATTATTTAGATCAGTTAAATCGGCCACCACTTCGATGTTCTTGGGCAGAACAACTGCATCCAAGTCGCAATTTTCCTGATTAACTAAGGCGATCGGATCGCCATGTAAAATCAGTGCGGTTACATCTTTAGCATCGGTAAAATTATCAATGGTGCAACTGATTTTTTGCGCCAACACGTCTACCGCCATCGTCCCTTTAACATCAGTACCGGTGGTAATAACCGCCTGGGCCTTCAGTCGTTTGGCTACCAGCCGGGCGCCGTCATTCGCACCGCCCAAATGGCCGGATAAGAGACTGATGACAAACTCGCCTTTGGTATCCATCACCAAAATCCCCGGATCGGAGGATTTATGTTCCAGATGGGGGGCAATGGCCCGAACCACAATGCCGGTTGCCATAATGCAACAGATAATCTGGTATTCATCCATGATACTGCCCATAAAGCTGGTAATATCGGTGGTGATTATTTTTGTGGTTTCGTTGGCGTATTTCTCTTTGGTGTAGATGTGACATTCCCGGTCATCCAGATAGTCTGCCAGCCGGTTTGCCAAAACCATGCCATCCTGCGACAGGGTGACAATGGCCCACTTTTCTATTTTCACGTTTTATTCAACCCCTTGACGGTATTCGTGAGTGAAGCTTGGATCATAAAGCTTGGATAAGCTGTATTCGTCTCCCAGGAAATCACCAACTAAAATTTGAGCAGTTTTTGTGATATCTTCATCTTTAACCTTCTGGGCAATGGTTTCCAAGGTTCCCATAACAATTTTCTGGTCTTCCCAGGTTGCCCGTTGGATTATCGCAATGGGGGTGGTTGGCGCATAGTGTTTCATTAATCGCTTAACCACATCGTCGATCATTTGAACCGACAGGAAGATGCACATGGATGCCTGATGTGATGCCAGATCTTCTAGTTTTTCTTTTTCCGGGACCGGAGTTCGACCTTCCAAGCGGGTTAAAATAACGGTTTGGGAGACATCCGGCAGGGTAAATTCTTTTTTAAGCGCCGCTGCCGATGCCACAAAGGAGCTAACCCCAGGGATCACATCAAAAGGAATTCCCAATTCGTCCAGTCGGTCCATCTGCTCACGGATCGCGCCATAAATGGATGGATCACCAGTATGAACCCGGGCAATTTTTTTGCCTTCTTCAGTTCCCCGTTTGATCACGGCGATAACATCGTCCAAAGTCATTGACGCTGAATTAAAAATTTCGGCATCCGGTTTGTGTCCGGCAATAATCGCTTTGTTCACCAAAGAACCGGCATAAATAATAATATCTGCTTCGTTGACAATTCGTTGACCCTTAACGGTAATCAGTTCTGGATCTCCTGGGCCTGCACCCACCATATACACTGTATTCATAAATAATTTCTCCTCAACTATATAATGTCCCTACATTTCTGTAACGGGTTGTGCTTTCTTCAAATGATCTAAAAACATGTTCTGAATGCCGGCATATTCGCCCAGGCCTTCCAGGATACATTCGACTTTAAATCGTTCATCTTCTAAAACGGTTTTCCAGGAATCTTCTTCATCACTGGCCATGTCATTAATGGCGTGATCCCCGGCCACCAGCATAAAGGGTGCCAGATAAATCTTTTTATATTTCTTTTCCTGTAACAGCGGCACAATGTTCTCCAGCTCCGGGAAACCCTCTACGGTTCCCACATAAACATCCTCATAGCCCTTCATTTTAAACATGTAATCCAGACAGGGATAGGTAGAATTGGCGTGATGGTCGCTGCCGTGGCCCATATAAACCAGAGCTTCGCCTTTTTTGAGCTTGGGCATATGTTTCATCACGATGTCCACGGTTTCTTCGTAATCTTCCACCGTGGTTAACAGTGGCCGGCCCAGGGTCAGGGATGCAAAATCTTTTTCAAAGGCCTTTAGTTCTTTTAACGTAATGTCGTATTCATAGCCATTGATGATATGGGTGGTTTGACACTGTACGTGGGTATAGCCGGCTGCTTTAAGCTTTTTAAGGACTTCTTGCGGGGTATCCACGCTTTCGTTGTCCCGGGTCTTCAGTTTGTTGATGATCATCCGGGATGTAAAGGCTCGATAAAAATCATGGTCCGGGAATGCTTCTTTTAAGCGGTTCTCGGTTGCCTCGATGGTTTTTTTTCGGGTCTCAGGGTAAGATGTACCAAAACTGATGACCAGTAACGCTTTCTTTTCCATTCAATGGTTCTCCTATTTATGTTATTATTTTAATCCATTCCATAAGTTCAATGAGCTTTCCTGCCTGTTCGCCTACACGTTACAAAATTGTTTATGAAAACAGACATTAAAGCAATATACTCTTGCTCTATTTAAATTAGGATCGCTTCTTTATAGATTTTTTAATGCCTGGTAGTGATCCTCGATGGTTTTTTCAATGTCCGCTTTGGTGTGGGCGGAGGAAAGGAAGATCCCTTCAAATTGAGCTGGGGGCATGAGGTTGCCGGCATCCAGCATGGCTTTAAAATATTTGGTGTAAGCCTTGGTGTCTGAGGTCATGACAGCGGCGTAGCCATCGATGGGGACGTCGGTAAAGAAGCAGCAGGTCATTCCTTTGAAACGGACCATCTGGGCTTTGACACCGGTTTTTTCGATGTTAGCCTTAAAACCAGCTTCCAGAAGCTTGGCATTTTCTTCCATTTCGGTGTAAACTTCCGGGTGATCCCGCAGGTAGGTCAGGGTGTTTAATCCCATTTTCATAGCAATGGGATTTCCGGACAGGGTTCCCGCCTGATAAACACCGCCCAGCGGGGCTACCGTTTCCATGATATCCCGACGTCCGCCATAGGCGCCAACGGGCATACCGCCGCCGATGATCTTCCCTAATGTAGTCATGTCTGGTTTAATATCCAGGACTTCTTGGGCTCCGCCATAAGCTAACCGGAATCCGGTGATGACTTCATCAAAAATCAGCACGGTTCCTTCGGCCGCGGTGATTTCTCGCAGTTCTTTCATAAAATCCAGATCCGGAGCGACCACGCCCATGTTACCGGCTACCGGTTCCACGATAACGGCGGCAATTTCGCCGGGATTTTCGGTAAAGAGAGCTTTGACGCTGGCAATGTCATTATAGGTTGCCACCAAAGTGTCCTTGGCAGTCCCCGGCGTAACCCCCGAACTGGTAGGCACTCCAAAGGTCAGAGTACCGGATCCGGATTTAACCAATAATCCGTCAGCATGGCCGTGGTAGCAACCTTCAAATTTAATAATCTTATCCCGTCCGGTATAGCCTCGGGCGACCCGGAGCGCACTCATGGTGGCTTCGGTTCCGGAGCTGACCATCCGCACCATTTCCATTGACGGATAGGCTTCGGTGATCAGTTTGGCAACCTCTACCTCAATGGCTGTTGGGGCTCCAAAGCTAGTTCCTTTTTCCAGAGCTTCCTGAATCCCTTCAAAGTAAACCGGTGAGGCATGACCTAAAATCAGGGGACCCCAGGAACAGATATAGTCGGTATATTCGTTGCCGTCTACATCATAAATCTTGGCGCCTTTGCCATGGTCAATAAAGACCGGTGGCATTTCCACCGATTTGAACGCCCGCACTGGGCTATTGACGCCGCCGGGTATATATTTTTCTGCTTCGATAAATAATTTTTCTGATTTTTCTCGCTTAATAATATCTCCAATATATGATCATATTTTTCGTCTGAATTCTCGATTTTTTAAAGGATGAATTCAGCCCAAAATTACGTTAGTTTTTACACCAGCCACACGCGCACGCTTAGTGACTTACCAAATTTTAAAAAATTTGGGTAAAAACGTCATTGATAATCCTTCAGCATGGCCTGCAGTTCTTTGGCAAAATAAGTAATGATGATGTCGGCTCCGGCCCGTTTGATGCTGATCAGGCTTTCAAAAATAGCCCGGCGATCCATCAGATCGGCGTCTACGG
>JAKLQL010000455.1 GCA_022013395.1 Acetobacterium sp. | reverse complement strand
CTTTGAAAAACAAAAAAAATTTAGTGGAAATATCTTGTTATCAAAAAATAATGAAATTATATTTAATGAATCATATGGATATTCGAATAAGGAAAAAGGAATAAAAAATACACCGCAAACAAAATTTATGATTGGCTCGATGACAAAGGCAATAACGACATTATGTATTATGCAGTTATCAGAACAAGGGATGCTTTCAACACAACAGCATCTTGACGATTATCTTCCAGACGTCTACCAGGGTCAGGGCATTACCATTCATCATCTGCTAACGCATACTTCTGGGATACCGAACTACGTGATGCTAAGAAAACAAATAAAATGGGGAGAACATCATACCCCCCAAGAAATACTACAAATTGTAAAAGGATATAAATTGAAATTCCCAGCTGGTGAAAAATGGTCGTACAGTAATACGAATTATCTTATTCTTGGTTTGATCATTGAAATGGTTTCGGGAATGAATTATCACCAATATGTTAAAAATTATCTATTTATTCCTGCTAAAATGAATCATTCAGGATTTATTGATGAAGAACAAAAAAATGTCGCCAATAATTATATTAACGGTAAAAAAGGGTTTTATATGGACCCATCAATGTTCTTTGCTTGTGGTGATATGGTCACAACGGTTGGTGATTTTTATTTGCTTGATCGAGCAATCCATGATGGTAAACTATTGAAAATGCAAACAGTAAAGGAAATGCAAAAGCCTCACCATGACGGAAAATATGTAAAATGCGGATATGGATTGTTTGTCAAACAACATTTTAATTGTAAAAGTATCTGCCATGGTGGGTCAATGCCAAATGGTTACACGTCTCATTTTGAGAAATACATTGATGACACTATTACCATTGTTGTTTTAAGCAATGATTTAGTAAAATACCGATTCTTATCAATGAGCGGGGCTGGTGGTACCTATATCAGTAGAGAGATGGCTTCATTAATTTATGGTAAAAAGTTAGGTGCTTTAAAGAAGATATTCTAAAAGAGATTCTTTTGGAATCCGTTATGTTTGAGAAGCGACCACAATACGATGATGCAATCGAAGCGGCAAGAGAATCTAATGATTTCGGCGTGTTTATCGAATCTACGCTATCTGCTGTTATTAAATACCATCGTCGAACAGGACAAGCACCAAGAAAAGCACCAAGAAAAGCACCAAGAAAAGCACCAAGTAAAGCACCAAGTAAAGCACCAAGTCGATTTAACAGGCACACAGATCGACGTTTTAAAATCGCTTCAGATATGCTTTCTCAAGTGCGGTGAGACCGCCGTCCCGTAGCGGCTATAACCTGTTTAAAAAATAATTGATAGCCTTCACACAAATAGTTTTTCCCATTTTGTCCGTCTTTAGATAAAAGAAACCGATCCTTGGGACAACCGCCAAAACAAAGGCGGACATCGTCGCAATCCAGGCATTCTTCCGGCAAACCCATGGTTTTGTGCAGTCCAAATTGACGGTTTTTCTCCATTAATTCGGCCAGCGGAGTTTTTAGAATATTTCCCAGCTTATAGGGTTCAAAGGTATAGCGATCACAACTGAAAAGATCGCCATTCATTTCAAGCACACCAGCATGTCCGCATAGCGCTTCGTGGATACAGACTCCGGCAGGCTGATTGTTGAGATTCGCAAGTGTCGACTCAATCACCTGGACATGTTTTTTGCCACGATCATGTTTTTTCCACAGCTTTAGAATCTCGCAAAGAAACAAGCCATAGTCATTGGCAGTCACCGAAAAATCGGTCAGTGGATGCTTCATGGCCGGGGAATGAATGCCCGCGGGCATGGCAAACCGCTGGCCGGAGGCTGCTTCATAAGTGGCAGGTGCACATTCGACCACGGGCAAAAACTGCATGTAATCGGTCAGTTCGCGCAGAAACAAATAAACAGCCTTGGGGTGTTTTGAATTAACGGCATTGACGGTAGTCAAGGTGTTGTAAGCGACGCCGTGTTTTTGAAGCAGCTTGATGCCTTTGATGGTTTGGCCAAAAGTTCCGCCGTGATGGTCTTGGCGATAGGTATCATGGAGTGACGCATTCCCGTCAATACTGACGCCAATGAGAAAATTGTGGGCAGCAAAGAATGCACACCAGGCATCATCTAACAGTGTGCCATTGGTCTGAAGGGTATTTTGAATCGGTCGGCCAAATCCAAACTGGTTTTGATAAGCCAATGCCCGGCGGTAAAAATCCTGAGGCGCCAGGGTTGGTTCCCCGCCATGCCAGGCAAACTCGACAACCGCATTTTGTCCGTGAATGGCCAGATTCTGCTGGATATAGGTCTTAAGTACGGCATCCGGCATTAGCCGATATGGCTGCTTTACTAACGCTTTCTTTTCCAGATAATAGCAATAGCGGCAGCGAAGATTGCAGGCTGCGCCGATGGGTTTAGCCATAATCGCATAAGTCCGGGCGTTCGGGTTGGGGTTATTATGCGTTCCCATTAATTTGGCGTTTTGTTGATCTGAGAAATTACCGTGGCCGCTTCGCTGCCGTCATCGACGCCAATTTCTTTGGTGATCAGATCATTGAGCTGACCGTTAAGTTCCATGATCAGGGCGGCATTGGTTTCCTTATCGGCAGCCAGGTTGACTAATTCATTGGGATCTTTTTCCAGATCGAATAGCTGAACATCATTATTCGCATATAAGTCTTCCATAGTTGTTGGCAGATTAAACGTTAATGGCGAGAAATATCGGGCAAACTTATATTTTTCGGTAGTAATGCCACGGACAAATCCCCGCTTCGTATAATCAATGTCATAAGTTGTGATATTGGTAGTCGGATCAGTGGTTTGCACCATGTTGCTGTCGATCATCGAGATCATTTCATAGGCAAATAATGCGCCCTCTCTGATTTTTGTTTTGCTGCCATCCATTAAATCCATCAGACTGTGTCCTGGTAGCCCGGCGGCGATTTGCGCTTTTTTATCATCCGGCAGATTTGTCATGTCAATAAAAGTGGGGGCCAAATCGAGATGACTGGTTACGGCATCGATCGAATTGCCGCCTTTATATTCGGGATGGACGATAATCAATGGAACATGGATATTGTTTTCAT
>JAKLQL010000454.1 GCA_022013395.1 Acetobacterium sp. | reverse complement strand
TGGGTCAATTTATGGATATTGGGTCGCTTCTAGCAGTAGCAGGGGTGGGGACTTTGGCCATTGGTTTTGGTGCAAAAGGAATTGTCGAAGATGTCATGAGTGGTTTTGTGATTGTTTTTGAAAACCAGTTCAGCGTCGGTGACTACGTAATCATTGATGACGATCATTACGGGATTGTTGAAAATATCGGGATCCGAACCACCAGTGTTCGGGAATTTGATGGTGGTTTGTTTATTATTCACAATGGCAAGATCGATCAATTGGTTAATTACTCAAAAGGGCATATTAAAGCCGTTGTGGACGTAAGTATTGCCTACGAGGAAGACATCAACAAGGTGCTTGACCTGCTGGAAGAAATCTGTGAGGACCTTTATTTAAATCATGAAGACTTATTTAAAATAAGACCCGAGGTTCAAGGAGTGACCCGGCTCGATCCGTCGGCGGTGAACATCCGTGTCAGCTGCGATGAAGATGCTTCGTCAAAATTCGCGGCCGAAACGGTGCTGCGTCAGCGGATTAAAGAAGTATTTCAAGAAAAAGCCATTGAAATTCCCTATACTAAATCAATTGTGTATACCCGGGAGCCAGGGATCAATGCGGGAGCGAAAAACGAACCAGAGGTGAAACTTGGAAATTAAAGAATATAATTTAGGTGATCGGGTAGAAATGAAAAAAAAGCATCCCTGTGGCAGTTGTGAGTGGGAAATCATTCGGCTGGGTGCCGACATTAAAATAAAATGCTTAGGTTGCGGTCATATTGTCATGCTGCAGCGGTCCAAATTCAATAAACAGATAAAGAAAGTATTAATTGAGGACAAGGTAGAACAATGAAAACTTATTTGATGCGACAATGGAAAGGTGCCGAAACGTACTTCGAAAAGAACCTTAAACCGACGTTTTATTTTTGTCTGGCCTTTTTTGTTATTATGATTGTTTTAAATACCATGGTATTTCTTAGCGACCCACAGATGAGTCAAACCTATTTTAATGAATTACAGTCATTATTTAATGAAAAACAATTTCTGGATGGCTCAGGAGTCGAATTATGGTTTGGTATTTTTTTCAATAATCTGCTCGCCAGTGCCATCAGTATCCTTCTTGGAGTGATTCCGTTTTTGTTTTTGCCGATGTTTTCGCTGGCTTCCAATGCCATTATTGTTGGCCTGATGGGAGCCGTATACCAAATCAATGGCGTCGGCTGGATGCCCTTTTTAATCGGGATTCTACCTCATGGGGTGATTGAAATCCCCGCTCTGATCCTGGGGATAACACTGGGAGTTCATATTTGCTTAAAACTGGTGAAAACAATTTTAAGAAGGAGTTTCAAAGGCGAATTAAAACAGGCGGTCATCGGATGTATGCGGATTTATATATTATGGATGATCCCCCTATTTTTTATTGCCGCCTTTATTGAAACCTTTATGACTCCGATTTTATTCAATGCCGTTGTTTAAAATAAGGTCAGTAAAAATAAAAAAAATAACACTTGCAAGAATTGCGAGATATGATATAATTAAAAGCTGTAATCCTTGCTCGCTGGAAAAGTGAGCCATAGTCCATGAGGAGGTGAAATGGAATGAGAGTATACGAAACATTATTTGTTTTAAAACCGGATCTTGAAAAAGAAGCGATTGAAGAATTAGTAGGCAAAGTAAAGGCTGTAATTGAAGCAGCTGGAGAAATTGAAAAAGTCGACGAATGGGGCAAAAGAAAATTAGCCTACGAAATCGATAAAAAGTATCAAGAAGGCTTCTATGTATTAATAGACTTCAAAGCTGACAATTCAGTACTTGATGCATTGGATCATTTATACAAAATTAACGAACAGTTTATTCGAAGCATCGTTATTAAAAAAGAGAAATAGGGGGCAGTTCTGTGAATAAAGTAATTTTAGTAGGAAGACTAACCCGAGATCCTGAGGTAAAAAACACAACAACAGGCAAGGCTGTAGCTACGTTTACCTTAGCTGTGGATC
>JAKLQL010000453.1 GCA_022013395.1 Acetobacterium sp. | reverse complement strand
TGGCGTCAAACGGATATATAGTACCGTCATGCCGATGAACTCCAGCTGTCTAGCATCACTTTCGTTTAGTTTCTATATTGATCTGAACATGCTAATTTTTTTCCTGGGGCAGCATCTCGTTAACATCGGCATGGGGTCGTGGAATCACATGGACTGAAACCAGATCGCCGACTCTTTCGGCGGCAGCAGCACCGGCATCGGTGGCCGCTTTTACCGCGCCGACATCACCTCTGACCATGACCGTTACCAGACCACTACCAATTTGTTCTTTTCCGATTAATGTTACATTTGCTGCTTTTACCATTGCATCCGCTGCTTCAATTGCTGCTACCAAACCACGTGTTTCAATCATTCCTAATGCATTTGTATTTGCCATTTTATTTACCTCCAAGTAAAATTAAATATTTAATTGATTTCTTAGTTTTTCAAAAATTATATCGGTCACGCGATCGAGTTTATCCTCAACGGCTTGATCAAGTTCCACTGCTTTACTAATTGTTCCAGCTGGCTGAACTTTGCTTTCTCGCTCGACATTCTTGCGTATTTCGTCCAATTCCACCACACCGTAGGCTACCCGCCGTAAATTGATTAAGTTCAACGGGGAAATATTATCTGATGTAATACTGCCACCGACAGCCCCACAGCCTAGAGTAAAGGCGGGGATCAGGTTTGTTGTTCCGCCGACGCCGCCCAGTGCTCCCGGGGTGTTCACCAATAAGCGGCTGACTGGTTTTTTTAAAGCAAATTCTTTGATGATCGCCTCATCCTGGGAATGGATGATCATGGTATGACCCACCCCCTCTTTCGTTAGAATTTCAACCGATCGTTCGCAGGCTTTCTGCCAGTCATCTTCAATATAGAAAGCCAGTATCGGGCAAAGCTTTTCTCTCGAAAAAGGAACATCATGACCAACCCGATTTTCCAAACCAATCAGAATTCTGGTGTTTCGGGGTACACTGATACCCGCCATTTCGGCAATGCAGATTGCAGTTTTTCCGACAATCCTCGGGTTCATCGTCATCTTTGGTGTCATCATGATTGTCTCCAGCTGCTTTTTTTCGTCTTGAGACAAGATATGACAGCCCTGTTTTTTTAATTCCTTGATAACCGCAGCTTCCGATTCTCTTTCAACAATAATGGATTGTTCAGAGGCGCAGATCACGCCATTATCAAATGTTTTCGAATCAATGATCTGTTTGATCGCCAAAGGAATATCGGCGCTTTTTTCAATAAACGCCGGGCCGTTCCCCGGACCTACCCCAATTGCGGGAGTTCCGGATGAGGAGGCAGCTTTCACCATTGCTTCACCGCCGGTTGCCAAAATCAAACTGGTATCTTTATTTTTTAACAGCTCGGCGGTGCCTTCAAGGGTAATCTCAGTTACACAACCGATGCAATCTTCCGGCATGCCAGCTGCCACGGCCGCATTTTTTAGTACCTTCACGGTCTCAATAATACAGTTTTTGGCTGTTGGATGAGGTGAAAAAACAATTGCATTGCCGGCTTTTATAGCTATCAGCGCTTTATATATTACTGTTGATGTGGGATTCGTTGATGGAATTAAACCGGCTACAACCCCAACCGGTACGGCGACTTCAAAGATTTTTTTCACTTCATCCGTACTGACAATCCCCACTGTTTTCATATCTTTAATGCTTTCGTACACTACCTGTGATGCAAAATAATTTTTTATTACCTTATCTTCGGTAATCCCAAATCCGGTCTCTTCATTTGCCATTTTGGCGAGGCGCTCAAGATTTGCCATAGCGGCATCTTTGATGGCTTCACAAATCGTATCTATTTGACATTGACTCATATGGGCTAGCTCAATTTGGGCTTTTTTTGCATTTTTCAGTAAAAAACGAGTTTCTTGTATGGAGATCAGGTCTTTGTCTGCTAGCTGCACTTTCTATTCCTCCTCTTCTTTTAATTCAGTTGATTCGTTTAATTCAACTAAGATATTTACAATCAGATCAACTTTGCGGGATCTTTTAATTTTTTCTCTGCTGATTCCTTTGATGCTCAATTCTCTCGCCAGCTTTCTTAATTGTGAAACCGTCATCAGATTTAGTTTTTCTTCTGAATAGATCACGTTCTCTTCTTTAGTCTCTTTCTGAGCCTCTTGTTCGGAGCTTGTTATTGCGTCCTGATCAGTTGGGGGTAAAACGGGAACCAGGTTTTCTTTAGACAGCTCGTGGCTTTCCAGCTGAGTGGGCGCGGCTGCTGAATCTGTTTTTGCAGTTGAATCGCTGCCCGGATCTTGCTCCCGACGCTCAACCGATTTATTCAGCAGACTCGCACTTTGATCATCCAGCCTGGCAATAATGGTATGATTTCGTAATTCTCCAACTGCTGCTGCCGCCTCAATCCCCGCCATAACACTCGCCGTAACAGCCCCAACATCGCCTTTAATGACAATGGACACAATCCCACCGGACATTTTCTCAAACCGAACAAATTGTACCGCCGCGGTTTTAAGACAGGTATCCAGGGCATTCACCGCTCCGACAAAACCAAGCGTATCGATTATCCCGACGGAAATCATTTTTATATCACAATCGGATTATTGGCAATATACTGGACTGCCTGGGCAAAGGCATCACAGGCAGATTGACAAGCCGATTGCGACCCGGTCATCAGTGCTCCGGCAAAGTTTGATGTGGCGGTCGGCGGTAAAAACGTCTTGCAGATCTTGACATCGGCGGCTTTCAAAGCTGCGTCAATACCATAGATGGCTTCAATTGGGGGGGCAATGCAATAGGCCAGTGGCATGCCAGCGGGGATTTCTGCTGTTTCAGATAAATAACTGCCGGTACTGGATATACAATGGGACAAATAGATGGACTCCCCTTTATCATTGCCATTGACAAAGTAAGCACCGTTTTCAATGTAGTGCGCACAGGCTTCAAGGCCGCTTTTGACCTCCGCCGGATTTTCTCCGGCCAGGATCCCAATAGCTTCACCAGCAAATGAAGTGAAAATCCCGACAAATGCCGAGAATAAGCATTCTCCGTAAATAACATCGACATCAGCAGCTTTCGTGGCTTCATCAAGGGCGATAAAGGTCACATCATCAATAGAACCTGTAATGAGACCTAAGCTTCTCTGGTGAGGCTTGAGATTAAGCGCTTTGGCTAAATCGTCACTGACGTTTGGAATCATATTCATACAAACAACATTAGCACGTATAATTTCTCCGATCACTCGTTTATCCTCCTAACGATTTAAATTAATTTTAAGTCAACACCAGACATTTTATGCTTGATCATTGTTTGACACAGTTCGGCGATCTGGGCGCCGGCTTCAACCGGTGCCGTTCCCTGTTCGTGAATATTAGAGATGACTGTTCTTCTGGCCTCTTCCATCCCCATTGTGGGTTTATAGGTAATATAAGCGCCCATGGAACCAGTGGAATTCAGACCCGGTCTTTCGCCGCAGAATACTGCCACAACGTCGGCATCGGTAATTTCGCCGATTTCGTCACCGATTGCAACCCGGCCATTGGTGACAAAGAATGGGGTTGAGAAGCTTAAACCCAGTGATTTTAAACCCTGCTCAAAGGCTGGTAAAAAATCGGCGGCATTTTTCTCAATCGCTCGCGAACTAAGCCCATCGGCAAAAACAATTTGAACATTCAGATTCTTGACGGTATTTTTCTTGACGGTTTCAATGGCTTCATCGGTCAGTTTTTTCCCGGTGTTGGGATTTTTAATGTATTCGGCCTTATCAACCGCAATGGTGGCAAGCGGAATAAATCCCAATTCTTTTACCAGCTCACTATCAACATCTGACCACACGGCGTTTTGAGCAGCGGAATGGTCAGCTAAAAATCTTAAGTAGGCTTTGGTCAAAGGTCTCGGTCCGGCTCGCCAGATTCCCAACCGACCGGAGGTAAATTCTTTCATTTTCATATAGCCTTCCCGGTCATATGGATCTGGGATATAAAAGGTTTCTTTCATGGTGGCTTGGGTAACATCGTCAACAAAACCATTATTGTCGCTATGCTCAATTGTCGGAACTTGCGATTGGCTCTTAACCGCACCGGTTCCAACTCCGCTTAATTCTTCCTGGATAACATTTTTAATAATGTCACGAATTGACTCTTTCAAAGTAGCTTCATTTATCATATTATTTCACCCCTTCTTATCTATTTTAGAAATATCGATGCATCGCCGGCTTTTGCGGTAAACATCCCGTATTCGTCGAGAATTTCCATTTTTTGCAGCCATTTTTCAAATTCCGGTACGCGTTTCAGTCCCGATAGCTCTAGCAGCGTTTGCCAATCATGATTTCCCAGCAATTGGTAGTTGAGCATAATGTCATCGCCCATTGGCGCGGTTACGAAGGCAGGCATACCAGCATGCGCCAGTAGCAGTGCCAGGTTTTCTGAATCATTCTGGCTGGCGGGC
>JAKLQL010000452.1 GCA_022013395.1 Acetobacterium sp. | reverse complement strand
ATCATTTTTCACATACTCAAAATAATCCATATAGTTGTCATAACCCAGTTGGGAAACATAATGACTCAAGCGCCCTTCAATCAGATGTCGCTTTTTTCGTAAATCAACGCCATAATTGGAATGCACATAGGTTGTGATCGCTTGAAATTCGTCTTCCTTAAGCTTTATCATTTTCTTTACCTCATGTTTTTTATTTAACTAATTCTAATAATGATCCAAAATAGACGGAATATCGACAATCAGGCTGATGCTGCCATTTCCTAAAATGGTACAGCCGGCAATACCTGAATTTTTAATCGAATAGTGGTTTAAATATTTTGGTATCGGTTTAACAACAATCTGATGTTTTTTGATCAGATCATCCATAAACAGGCAAGCGAAGGTATCCCCCGAATCGACCAACATCAAAATACCATCTTCAATATGAGTTTCGCACTTTTTATCTTCAAAAATATCATGAAGTCGAATGAGTGGGTAGCATACCCCACGGATCATAACCATTTCGTTATTGTCCGGATCTTTGATCAGTTGATTGGACGTAATTTTAAATGTTTCCCGAATATTACTAATCGGAATTTCATAAATATCTTCCCCAACCAGAACTTCCATTCCTGAAATAATCGATAGAGTCAATGGTATTTTTAAGAAAATGTTGGTACCTGATCCTTTTTCACTTTCAATGGAAATGGAGCCTCCAACCTTCTCAATATTCTTCTTCACAACATCCATTCCAACGCCACGACCTGAGAACTCCGTAACCACTTCTTTGGTAGAAAACCCTGGGGCCATGATTAAATTAAGAATTTCTTTTTCAGAATATTCTTCTTCCGGTTTAATCAACAGTTTTTTCTCTTTGGCTTTTTCTAAGATGCCAACAGGATCCAAACCTTTCCCGTCATCACTGACCGAAATAATAATATCTCCGCCAACATTTTGGGCCGAAAGAATTACTTTACCAACCGGGTTTTTCCCTGCGGCAATTCGTTCTTCAGTGCTCTCCAAACCATGATCCATGGCATTTCGGACCAGATGCATCAGCGGATCAGCAATCCCATCAATGATGGTTTTATCAACCTCAGTACTTTCACCCATGGTAATAAATTCCACTTCTTTTTTGAGTTTTTTGCCAACATCTCTAACAATCCGTTGCATTTTTTTAAAGGTTCCGGCTATCGGAATCATTCGAATCGACATCACGATGTCCTGAAGTTCATCAGTCAGTTTTTGTAGTTGTGTTGAAGCCTTTTCAAAACTTTCATCCCGTTTTCCTTCCATTCCCACACTGCCAAAAACCATAGATTCGGTAATAACGATCTCACCAATCAGATTCATCAGCGTATCCAGCTTATTCAGATCGACGCTGATAAGATTTTGGACGTTATTTTTTTGCTTATTCGCATCATTGACTTTTTCCGGCGCTTTTTTACCGATCTCAGCAACCTCAGGTTTTGCCTCAATTTCCAGTTCCGCAACTTCTTCCTGGGAACAATCGAGAAATTCAATGCTTTTAACCGATAGAATACTTAAAGCGATATTTTCGATCGTCT
>JAKLQL010000451.1 GCA_022013395.1 Acetobacterium sp. | reverse complement strand
GCAACTGACCGCACCGCTTAATATTAATTCGCAGATTATTTGTCATCCCTATAAATCGGAACTCTTTTTCTCTGTTGAAAAGAATTCCGACAGCATCAATCCCACTGATGGACATACAGTATCCCAAACCTATCAACTTATTTATAAAATAAACTGATGCCAATTATTCAATTAAATTAAAGACAAACAATAAAAAAAGCAATCGAGACTAAAACATCGATTGCTTTTTTTTATTTGTTTTTAATTTTTGTTTTAAAGCGTCTACCCTTAACTGTTGAGCAGTTCCGAAAATAGTTACATCATTTGAACTCGGCCCTGATAAACAACTCCACGTTTGGGATCAACCGAAATGAGTTTACCATGTTCAAGAATTTCCAACGCCTTCAGAACATTGACAATCACCGGAATATCATAATGCAGACCGGCAATCGCCCCTTCAGAACTGAGTCCGCCTTCTTCGGTAATAATTGCCGAAGCCAGCGGTAATATCTGACTGACCTCTGGTGTCAGGGTTTTTACGACTAAAATATCGCCTTTCTGAAAATCGTCCAGGTTGGCTGAAGTAATCAATTTGGCATGACCGGTAACCGGTGTTTTACCAATGCCCACACCATTGATAATGGCATTGCCCACGGTATGGACTTTGATCATATTGGTATTTCCCTGAACGCCCAGTGGTACTCCGGCTGCAACGACGGCAATATCACCAAATTTCACATAGCCCTGCTCGACGGCTTTTTTAACGGCATCCTGAATCATCGTATCGGTATCGCCAAATTCTGGGGTGTAAATACAGTTAACGCCCCAAACCAGTGCCAGACGACGAACGGTGGTTACCTTATCGGTAACTGCAATAATTCCACAATCTGGACGGTATTTTGAAATCATCCGGGCGGTGTGACCCGACGATGTTGCGGCAATAATGGTTTGGGCATCTAACTGCTCAGCGATCTGGCAAGCCCCTTCGCTAACAGCATTGGTAATGGTCAACTCACCATGATCCGGTTTTTTTCGACGCGCATATTCTTCTGAGTCTTCGCTTTTAACGACAATGTTAAACATCGTTTTGACGGATTCGACCGGATAGGATCCAGCCGCTGTTTCACCAGATAACATCACGGCATCGGTGCCATCAAAGACGGCATTGGCCACATCGCCAACCTCAGCCCGGGTCGGTCTGGGGTTACGCATCATCGAGTCCAACATTTGGGTGGCGGTAATCACTGGTTTTCCCAGGAGATTGCATTTTCGGATAATGCTTTTCTGGACCAGCGGCACATCTTCAGCCGGTATTTCTACCCCTAAATCCCCTCGGGCGACCATGATTCCATCGGACACATTGAGGATCCGGTCAATATTTTCCACACCTTCCTGATTTTCAATTTTAGAAATAATATCAATGCGGCCACCGCCATTATTTTCCAGAACTTTTCTGATTGCTAAAACATCGTGTGGTTTTCTGACAAATGATGCCGCCACATAGTCAACTTTTTGCTGGATTCCAAAAATAATATCACTACGGTCTTTATCTGTTAAAGCCGGCAACTCAATACAAATACCTGGCAGGTTGATACTTTTTTTGCTCCCCAGCGTTCCCCCAT
>JAKLQL010000450.1 GCA_022013395.1 Acetobacterium sp. | reverse complement strand
ATCCCATGATGGCAAAGACCAACAGCGTACCTCTTTCAAAATAAACAATATCGGTTCCGCGCTTAATGCTGAACAAGACGCCACTGATCATCAACGGAATGACTACCCCCAACAAGGGATTGTACTCCGCAAAAAGGAAACAAAAAATCCAGGGACACATGGTCAGAAAAAACCAGTAAGGCGTGTTTTTAAAACTGATTGGGACCAGCTTTCGCTTCTTTTCCGGGTTCAACATAACCGGACCAAAGAGTCCGTCCAGGAAGGCATTAAACAAACGCATGTCACCAACCACTGAATATTTCTTCTCAATCAGGGATTGCGCCGCATCGATTTTCCCTTCCAGAATTCGCTCCAGCATCGTTAGATTAATATTGATGGCGGTTGTCTCTCTGGTAAAATCATTGCGCAATAAGGTACAGGTCTCATCTTTGATGACAAACTGGTATCGCTCTTTGATGTCGGTGAAATCAATTTGTAAGACCGCATTCATTTTAGGACGAATTTTGGGATTAAAAGCCGCCTGAACCTCTTTCATATAGTTCCAGGCAATCAGACCCCCATCAGAATCCTTCATCCGGATGTCATCGACGCCCCAACTCAGGTTGGTGGTCTGTAAATAGGTTGGCGTTTCAACAAAGGGTTTTGACAGACCTTCCCGGACATGTAGGGAAATACTTAAATTTTCACCATATTCTTTACCAGCCACCCTAACCAGATCCAAATATGGACCGGTAAGGTTGTCCAGTTGGTGAATACCCAGCAGTTCACCCTCCACACAGATAATTTTTTCCCATTTATCCCTTCCAAAAAGATTGTTAAATTGTTCTTCAACACCCTCGTAATTGTTTTTAACGGATGGAAAACCGCAGGTGCTGATCAGAACATGCTTTTTATTTGCCATCTTTTCAGGATTTCGGAAAGGATGTCCGTAAGTTCCGCCACCTTCATGATCAATAAAAGGGAGCAGCGCCGGTTGGGTTCGTTCCATAAATTTTTTCATGGAGCTGGAAATTCCATAATGATAAAGTGGGGTCGCCCAAATAACAATATCGGCATCCACATATTTTTGGAACAGCTCGGTCATGTCATCTTGAAAAACACACTCACCCGGTGTTGTTGTCCAACAGGTGAAACATCCGTTACAGGCATTAATATTCTGATCCTTTAAATGAACTGATTCAACAATTGTTTCAGCATCAAACTCAATCAACCCTGCGACAAATTGTTCAGCTATTTGCATGGTATAACTTTTAACGGTTTTATGACTACCATTAAGTAGTAAAACTTTATTCATACTATCCTCACTTTCTATAAATAATTAATAAGCAATTGCAAAATAGGTGCCCAATTCCTGATACAAGGGCGCAATTGATGACAAGGTTTCCTTATCATCTTATATTGTACCTCATATTCTAGAATTATAACAAAAATTATCTTGATCGAACACCTTATAATTCAATAATCATAGTTTAGCAAAGTTTCTTAGATTAAGGCTTAAATTGTGTGTCACGTGTTATAATGATACATTAACATGTCCCATTTTGATACATGACACACTTCGCTTGTACCAAGAATCTTGGTTTTTGGTTTTTTAAGGCCACCTTGTTTTGGCATGATAATTGCGGGTATTATAACTACACGTCCATGCTTATGGATAAATATATGGTGACTATACCAAAAGGAGATTATCATGAGTAAAACAAAAGTATCTGTTGTTAAGGTTGCACAACCAGAAGGCAATGCCTCATTCATGGGTGGAAAATATGTTCGTATTGAAGAGGATGTTCGGAAAATTGAAGCCGCTGTTGCCGAAGCAGTTGAATTAGCTATTGGTTCACTTGATACCATTATCAAAGAAGGCGATACCGTCTTAATTAAACCAAATCTTGCTTTCCAGGCGCCTCCTGAGAGTTTTGCTGTTGTTGATCCGCGAACCATTGAAGCAGTTGTTTCTTATGTTAAGAAAAACTCCAAAGCCGGAAAAGTTGTTGTTGGTGACAACCCATCTTTAGGGATGCACGTCGGCCGGGCCAAACCAGCTTTTAAAGATTCAAAAATGGAAGAGGCTGCTAAACTTGGCGGGGCTGATGAAGTTATCTATTTTGACGAACATGATGTTGTTGCCGTGGACATTGAAGGGGCAAAATTATTTAAACATGCCACGGTTTTCAAACCCTTTATGGATGCCGATGTGGTCATCAACTTACCAAAAATGAAAGTCCATTTAGCCGGTACCGTTACCTTAGGTCTTAAAAACTGGAATGGGATTATCCCCAACTGTCATCCAAACGATCAACAGCAAGGTGCTCATCGTATCGAATTGGGTCAGAAAATGGCTGACATGTATCGCATCCGACACGCTGATCTGACCATTGTTGACTCTGTTATCGGAATGGAAGGTCAGGGACCTCACGCTGGTACGCCAATTGAAATGAACCTGATCGTCGCTGGAACCGACACGGTCGCCGTTGACTCAGTTGCCTGTTCAATCATGGGCTTCGAACCGATGGAAATTCCCGCTATTCGCTGTGCCGGAACTGAAGGCCAGGGCGAAATCGATTTGGAAAAAATTGATGTGGTTGGTAACTCCATCGCATCCGTCATGAAACACTTCAAACGACCTGGTGGTGACCCCATCGGTATGTACGCCGGTTTAACCTGTATCATGCAACAAACCTGTCCGGGCTGTTTTGTTAACGTACGTGGCGCCCTGGACTCATTTGCAATCTCCGGGATTGACATGAATAAATTCCTGGAAAAATCTGGCGAAGTCGTTGTTATCTCAGGCGGTGTACCTGATATTGATCCGCAATTCTGTGCCGGTAAAAACGTCTTTATTTGCGGTGATTGCTGGGAACTTTTCCCATCAGTAGACAAGGTTAAAGAAGCAGCCGCCCTTGCGAAATCGGTAACCTATTACCCAGGTTGCGCGCCCGTTTACATTTTTGCTCAACTTAATGCTGATCTTCAAAAACTGGCTGCTGCTAAATAGAGAACGCATTTGTGTATCAGGGGTTGCCCCCTGATACACCTTTCTTGTCTGTTTGATTGAGGCAATCACCCTCCAGTCGTCAAATCAATTCTATATTAATAAGGAGCGTGAACGCTTTGAAGCTATCTGCAGACTTTGATGTCATGAAAAAAACATGGACTGATTTTGTCATTTCCAACGTCATTGGAAATCAGCTCCGCAAACCAATCATTGATTCCTGGTTGCGTTGTCAACAAGCCAAGCTGAATCCCTGGGCGGTTAATCGTGCGCCTTCTGTTAGTGAAGAAAATTTCAGCAAACGGCTGGAACAAAATAAACTGCTGCTGGATGTAAGTATTCCGTTTATGATTGAATTACAGGAGTTTGTTAACAAATCTGGCTTTTCAACGACACTCACCGATCCCAATGGGGTGATTCTGGAACTGATCTGTGACCAATCGATTCTGAATGAAGCATTTACTAAAAATCTGGTTCGTGGCAGTATCTGGAATGAGCATAAGGCCGGTACCAACGCTACCGGACTGGCAATTGAACTGTTGCAGCCCATTCAGGTCATTGGGGCAGAGCATTATTTTGAATGTTATCATGATCTGACCTGCTCGGCAGCCCCGATCCTTGATGAAAATGGCAAGCTTTTAGGGGTAATGGACATGGCCGGGCCCAAAGAGTTGGCTTACCCGCATACACTGGGCATGGTTGTCGCCGCTACGAAAGCGATCTCACGACAATTCTGTGTTGCCGCATCCAATCGCCAAATTGATTTAACCAACCATTATCTGAGTACCCTCATCGATTCCATTTCAGATGGCGTGGTGGCTGTGGATGTTCAGGGTAAAATTATCGGTATTAATTCCCAGGGCGCGAAAATTTTAAAAACCACCACCTTTGAATCCTATGGAAAAAACATTCTGGAAATCATGGATGGTGAAACCATTCTCGATCATAATGGCCATGTTCCACCTGCTTTTTTTGAAGAAAAAGACAAGCATATTATCACTAAAAGTAAAAAAATCAATTGTCTGATCAACAGCAAATTAATTCTACACGAAAATGGTACCGTGGCCGGTGCGGTTGCGACGCTGAAAGACCTGGATCGAAAAATTAATGTTATTGAAAAGACCAAACGCAAAGGCACCCGTTTTACCTTTGATGATATCATCGGAGAAAGTTCTGATCTGCTGCGCTCTGTCCATCTTTCCCAGATCGCTGCCAAAGGCAGTGCCACCGTTCTATTAGAAGGTGAAAGCGGAACCGGTAAGGAAATGTTTGCCCAGGCCATTCATAATGCCAATCAATCCGATAAACCATTTATCGCCATCAACTGTGCCGGAATTCCCGAAAGCCTCATAGAAAGTGTGCTTTTTGGATATGAAGAAGGTTCCTTTACCGGAGCCAGCAAGCATGGAAAAATCGGAAAATTTGAATTGGCCAAAGACGGCACCATTTTTCTCGATGAAATCGGTGAAATGCCCTTAAATACCCAAACCATTCTGCTGCGCGTCTTACAAGAACGCTATATCCAGCGGATTGGCGGGGACAAGGATATTCTGATTGATGTCAGAATCATTGCTGCCACGAATAAAAATCTTGCCGAAGAAGTTAAAAAGGGGAGGTTTCGACAAGATCTTTACTATCGCCTGAATGTTTTACAGATTAACATCCCACCGTTGCGGAAACGAAAAAAAGATATTCCGATTCTGGCTGATTTTTTTCTTCAGGAAATTACCCAGTCCTGCGGCAAGTACATTGAACCACTGCATCCTTCCACCATTGCCACCATGCAAGAGTATGAGTGGCCGGGGAATGTCCGGCAGTTTAAAAATGCCATTGAGCAGGCGGTGAATTTTACCGAAACCAATCGGATTGATGACTACTTCATCTCCAGTTATCTGCCGAATTTAAATGAAGAACTCACCCCCATTGAAGAACCGCTGCCCCAGCAGAAAATTTCAGTTGTTTCCACTGCTGAAAAACCCAATGTGGATTTGAAAGACCTGGAATTTACAACCATAAGAAAAGCGCTTTCGCTTTTTCCCGAACGTAAAAAAGCGGCCGAATTTCTGGGTATTTCCCGAAGTACCCTTTATCGCAAAATGAAACACTATCATCTGGAGGATTAGGCATGAAAAAAGACCTCAACTGGATCGACCTGGGACTTATTTCCTATGAAGACGCCTTTGTCATTCAGGAGCAGATCCACCAGAAATGTGTGGCTGGCACTGGAAACGACACCCTGCTTTTTCAGGAAAACTATCCGGTTATCACCCTGGGTCGGGGAACCCATCAAAAAAACCTTTTGTATTCTGCCGAAGAACTGACAGCGATGGGCATTACGCTGACATCGGTCAGCCGGGGTGGTGATATTTCTTATCACGGCAACGGCCAATTGATTGTTTCACCGATTCTGCATTTTGACCAATATGTCAAAGGCGCTCACCAGTATGTACGATGTCTGGAACAGGTCGTTATCAACCTTTTAGATCACTACCATTTAAAAGGCAAACGGATCAAAGGGCGCAGTGGCGTCTGGGTTATCGACCCCGAGACTGGCGAGGATAAAAAAATATCGGCCCTGGGGATTGCGGTGTCTCACGGCGTTACCCTTCATGGTATGTCCATTGATGTCAACCCCAACCTCCAGCATTTTAACACCATCATTCCCTGCGGTATTGAAGATAAGGGTGTAACCTCCATGGCCGCCTGTGGATGCCCCCACGTCACCCTGTCCGAACTGCGGGATCAGTTTATTCTGGCCTTTGACGCCATGTTTGGAACCCGAACTGTTAAAAGAACCATCGCTGAAATTAATGATAATTAACGATCCGAAGACGTCCCAATAACTTTAACAATTGTTGTGGCACTTATCAATAAAAATCAAATTTAAGGAGAAATAAAATGAAATACGAAATTGCTATCCCAGAATTTGCCGAAGGCGCTGAAGAAATTAATTTAAGACAATGGCTGGTCGCTGTTGGCGATACTGTAAAAAAAGGTGACAACATCGCTGAAGCCGCTACCGATAAAATTTCCATCTATATTGAATCACCCGCCGATGGTGTTCTTTCCGCAATCCTGGCGCAAGAAGACGATCGGGTTTTAGTTGGCCAGATTATCGGCGAGATTGAGGGTTAAGACGATGGCAGGTATCCATCAGGATAAGGTCATCATTATCACCGGTTCATCCCGGGGAATTGGATATTCGTTTGCCGAATATCTTAGTAATGAAGGTGCCAACATCGTCATCATCGGCCGGAACATCGAAACCGCCAAAGCCGCCGCCGAAAAACTGCCTACCAAATGCATTGCTGTGCAATGCGACATTTCTTCCGAAGCAGATGCCATTAAAATGGTTGATATCGCGATGGAAACCTATGGCAAGATCGACGTACTGATTAACAACGCTGGGATCTTCCCGGTTAAAACCTTCAGTGCGATGACTCTGGAAGACTGGAAAGCAGTCATCGATATCGATTTAACCGGCACCTTTATCGCCACCCATGCAGTTTACAAGGTCTTGGAAAAACAGAAACGCGGCAAGATTATCAATGTGGCCTCCATCGCCGGTCGCGTTGGCGGCCTTGGATTTACCCATTATTCAGCTGCTAAAGGTGGCGTCATTGCCTTTACTAAAGCTCTGGCCCGGGAAGCTGCCCGACTGAACATTCAGGTTAATGCCATTGCTCCGGGGGTTATTGAAACCGACATGGCAAAATCAAATTTCCCCAAATACGCCCTCACCGAACATATCAAAAACACCCCGGCTGGACGACTGGGAACGGAAGAAGATCTTTTCGGAATTATTTCCTTCCTGTGTTCATCGGGCAGTGATTACATCATCGGTCAGACCATCGCTATTGATGGCGGCTACACGATGATATAAATCGTGATTTTAACTTTTATTTAAATCATAATGCGATAAGTCAAACCGACAAAATTTTTGAGGAGACTCGTATGAATATACAAGATTCATTTATACAGCTAAAAACCAGTGATGTCACCATCACCTATTTAGAGGCGGATGGTCAGGAAATAACCCAGACCTACGCCGCACTTTTCGAAAATGCTATCAAAGTCCTCGGCGGCTTCCAGTCTCAGGGACTTAAAAAGGGAGCCTTGCTCGTTTTACAACTCAAAAGCATCCAAGCCCAGATCACCTGTTTCTGGGCCGGAATATTAGGCGGGATGGTGCCAGCCATCCTGCCCATTGCCCAGGATGAAAAATCCCGGGCTTACCTGCAATGCGTCCTGGAAACGTTGGATCAGCCGGTCATTATCAGTGATCTGGAAGGCATTACTACACTTTTCGAAAACAACCTGCTGGTGTACCGGGCGCTGCTGGCATCACCGGCTGGAACCATCGCGACAGTAACAGATAGCGATCCCGGGATGATCCAGTTTACCTCGGGTACCTCCTCTGACCCCAAGGGCGCCGTCCTCACCACCAAAAACCTGTTAGAGGGCGGCATCGCCAGCAGTATCATTGTCCGGGAAAACATCCAGGAACGCTATTTGAGCTGGCTGCCCCTCTCCCATTGCTTTGGTTTTGTCGGGTATCATCTGGTTCCCATCGTTAATAACTTTTCCCAGTATCTAATGAATCCGCTCCAATTTGTGCAAAACCCCAACCGCTGGCTGGAAAAGCTGTCGCAGTTTTCAGCCACCGTCACCGGTGCAGCCCTCTTTGGCATTGAACACCTCCTGAAAGTCGGCATTAAACAGAACCGCGCTGTGGATCTGTCCACCGTATATATCTGTTTTTGCGGCGGTGAGGACGTCAACCAACTTTCATTAACCGCTTTTGAGACACAGACGGCGACCATGGGCTGGATTAAGGACACATTAAAACCGGCCTATGGCCTCAGTGAAACAACCATGGGGGTGGCTTATACTCCCTATGGATCGTCTTTCCAGGTGGATCATTTTTTAGGCAGTGGCATTGCCATTGGCGAAAAGTTGTTCTTCTGTGACCCCGATGAGGATACCATCGGCCGGATGTCGGTGGGGGTTTTGGATGAATGCAACGAAGTCATCATCAAAGATCTGGATGGAAATGTGTTGGATCCCGAATATTTGGGCCTAATTCATATCCGTGGAACCAATGTGATGAAGGGTTACTATTTAAAAGATAAATTCAAAGACAACAATGCACCCACCGGGCTGGATGAAAACGGCTGGTTCAATACAGGCGATCTCGGCTTTTTCCGCAACAGCTGGCTGAATATCTTT
>JAKLQL010000449.1 GCA_022013395.1 Acetobacterium sp. | reverse complement strand
CAGCGGCAATCTGGCAGTGGCCATGATTCCGGCAATTTCGGAATCTTTTGCCATGCGCGACCGGAAAGCGGTGAATGAAAAAATCGTGTTGGCCATTCGGGTTATTTTATTGGTAGCTTTGCCATCATGTATCGGTTTGTCGGTACTATCCTATGGTATCTTTGATCTGTTATTTCCGGGCTCGCCCTATGGCGGCTTTATTTTATGTACCTTTTCCTATGCGACGATTTTCATGATGCTCTCAAATACCTTTCAGAGTATTCTCCAATCGATCGACCGCTTTCGGATTCCTTTGGTCAACCTGGGGGTGGCCATTATCCTTCGCTTTATCACCGGCTGGATATTTTTGTCAATTCCTTTTTTCAATATCCAGGGAATTGTCATCAGCAGTATGATTACCTTTATCTATTTGACGGTGGCCAATTATTTATCGGTGAAGCGGTTTACCCATATCAAGGTGGATTTTGTCCACACGGCCCTTAAGCCTTTGCTGGCTGCCGTTGTGATGGGGATTGCTGTATTTTTTACCTATAAGGGGATTGCATCAATACTGGGTGGCTTTTTGGGAATAATCATTGCAGTTATGATCGGCGTTTTTATTTACTCATTTACGCTGGTGTTATTAAAAGGGATAACCGAAGACGAGATCAAGGTATTGCCGGGAAGCCGAACACTGCTGAGCTTTTTTCATCGACTGGAGAGACTTGCTCCGGGCCGTAAAAAACGTCACACCAGACATTAGAAATGGATTTAGAAAGGAAATAAGCGCATGCACCAAATAGATATTGTTGGATTGGGACCAGGAAGCCCGGGTCAAATGACATTGGAAACTTTAAAACTGTTAAAAGATCCCAGCCATAATTTTTTTAGAACAAAAATTCATCCCGTGATGGATTTTATCCAGGAAGAAGGCATCAGCTACGAAAGTTTTGACTGCTATTATGAGGAGGAAGGCTCATTTGAGGCGGTTTACGACAAAATCGTAAAGAAGCTCATCGAAACGGCAAAAACCACTGAAAAGTTGGTTTATGCGGTTCCCGGCAACCCGCTGTTTGGCGAAAAAACGGTTGAAAAACTGATTGTCGCTGCCAAAGCAGAAGGTATCGGCTATCGGATTTATCCGGGCGTCAGCTTTGTTGATGTGACGCTTAATACCCTTGAAGAAGATCCGATTAACGGACTTAAAATCATCGATGCCTTTGATCTATTGAAAAATCCGCCGGATCCCCGGGTCGGGGCTTTAGTTACCCAGGTGTACGACGAACATATGGCGTCGGAGCTGAAACTGCAATTAATGGAAATTTATGATCCTGAAAAAAACGTGGTTCTGCTGATCAATTCAGGCATTCCCAATGAAGAAATGTCAATGGAAATCTGTCTGTATGAGCTGGATCGGGTGGATGCCATCAATCATCTGACCAGCCTTTATATTCCCGCTGAAAATGGTACTTATCAGGGCTTTCAGGGAACCATTGAGATGATGAGAACCCTGCGAGCCGAAGGCGGTTGTTCCTGGGATCAGGCGCAAACCCACGAAAGTCTGCGGAATTATCTGCTGGAAGAGAGCTATGAGGTTTTGGACGCCATTGACAATGAAGATTGGGAAAATCTGGCTGAAGAATTAGGCGATGTTCTATTTCAGATTGTCTTTCATGCCGAAATTGCCAGTGAGGCTGGTCGCTTTAGTATGAACCAGGTTATTGGCGGGATTAATGAAAAAATGATCAGACGGCATCCCCATGTCTTTATTGATAAGGCCAGCTTTAATCCAGATGAGGTGGAAACTAATTGGGACGCCATTAAACGTCAGGAAAAAGGCGAATCGGGAGATTCGCTGGAAAACCCGGGACTGGCAGCCGAGATGAAAAAATTACCCCGAGCGCTGCCCGCTTTAATGGAGGCCTATAAAGTCCAGAAAAAAGCCGCCAAAGTTGGATTTGACTGGCGGGAGCCACAGGCAGCACTGGAAAAAATTGATGAAGAAACGCTTGAATTAAGAGAAGCACTTGACGAAAATGACCCGGAAAAAATTGCCGAAGAGTTGGGTGACTTGCTTTTTTCAGTGGTCAATGTATCCCGGCTGCTTAAACTTCAACCAGAAATGGTGTTAAAAAAGGCAACAGAAAAATTCATTGGTCGGTTTGAAAAAATGGAAAAAGTTGCCAGTCAAGAGAAAAAATCTCTAAATGACTATACTTTTGATCAATTAGATGAGGTTTGGAACCGGGCAAAAGGGCTTTAATAGTGGAAAAAAACGAAAAAAGCAAAAAAAACTTGTAATTTGCAGGTGAACACGCTTATAATATTACACATAGAATACTGGAAACTATCAAATGGAGGAAAAAATGAACAAATCAGAATTAATTGCCCAAATGGCAGAAAAGTCGGGTTTATCAAAAAAAGATTCAGAAAAAGCATTAGGTGCTTTTTTAGACACTGTGGTTGATACCTTGAAAAATGGAGACAAGGTGTCATTGGTAGGTTTTGGAACCTTTGAGGTTAGAGAACGTGCAGCACGTACAGGTCTTAACCCACGTACAAAAGAGCCCATCGAAATAGCAGCCTCTAAAGCCCCTGGCTTTAAAGCAGGCAAAGGCTTTAAGGATGAAGTAAATAAGTAAGTAAAGTTACAGAAGCCGGGGCAATGCTCTGGCTTTTTGTTTTATCCAGGGTTTTATTTTAAGCTTTGTGATTTAGAATTAATGAGGAATACATGAGAATCGATAAATTTTTAAAAAATGCCAGAATTATTAAACGCCGATCAGTGGGGAAAGACGCCTGTGATGGTGGTCGGGTTTCGATTAACGACAAGGTGGTAAAACCGGGAGATCAGGTGAAACCGGGGGATATCATAACGATTCGTTATGGCGATGGAGAACAAAAGGTGGAAGTTCTGGAATTACTGGAACATGCTCCCAAAGACAAAGCAGGAGACATGTATCGGGAATTATAAAAACGGTGCCACCGGAAATGAAGAAAGATGATGAATGAAAAAACAAAACGTTTAATCAAACGTCGGATGCTGATTGCCTTGGCAATTGTAGCAACGCTCTTGTTTACTGCCTATATTTATTTAACCAATGCCATAAAAATATATGAATTGGATCAGCAGAAGATTCAAATCGCCCAGCAAATTGAAAACGAGAAAATCAGAAGCAACCAATTGGATGAACAGGTTAAACAAATGGGCAGCAAGAATTATGTGGAAAACTTTGCCCGTAAATATCTTGGCTTATATTATCCCAATGAAACCATTGTTATTGTGGAGAACCAGGATAATACTGCAGAAAGCGATGTGAAAACAGTTGGACAATAAATGTGAAAACAATCTTAAAAATCGAGAACTTGATGGGATTACCATTGATGGTGCTGAAATCAAAGAGAAGGTTAAAAAACACCATCTGGCAGTGATTGATATCGGAACCAATTCTACCCGGATGCTGATTTTTAGAAATGATCAGGGGAAACTGGTTCGCGTGAATAAGTCGGTCCGTTACACCCGGATGGGGCAGGGGGTTAACCAAACCGGGCGTCTTCACCCTGATGCGGAAAAACGGAATATG
This sequence comes from Acetobacterium sp., assembly GCA_022013395.1. Classification (GTDB taxonomy): domain Bacteria; phylum Bacillota; class Clostridia; order Eubacteriales; family Eubacteriaceae; genus Acetobacterium. Next base: position 6,797 of record JAKLQL010000449.1, on the reverse strand, counting down.
GAAGCGCTGGAAGAATATAAAAATATCGCCGCTGATTATGAGGTGGAAGAATTTTATTTGTTTGGCACCAGTGCCATGCGCGATGCCGACAATACCGAGGCCTATCTTGACGCGGTCAAAGAAAAGCTGGGCTTTGAAATCGAAGTGATTTCCGGGGAAGCCGAAGCAGAGTTGGGTTTTGTGGGCGTATCTCAGTGTTTTGAGGAAAAAATTCTTATTTTTGATATCGGCGGCGGCAGTACCGAATTTATTTATGGCGAAGACAACGAAATAAAACGAATGATGAGTATTAATCTTGGTTGTGTCCGCTGTACCGAAGAATATCTATTCACCGATCCACCAACTTTTCAGGAGCTGGAACGGATGAATGAAAACATTTATGCTGAATTTGAAAAAAGAACCAATGGATTTTTGCCGTCAAAGCCATATAAACTCATTGGCATTGGTGGAACGGCGACCAGCCTTTCAACGATTAAACAGGAGTTGAAGACCTATTGCAGTGAGATGGTTCATGAGAGCACCATTACAAAAGACGAGCTGGAACGTATGATTGACAGTTTAGCCAGTAAAACCATCAAAGAACGGCAAAATATTGTGGGTCTGGAAGCAAAACGAGCTGACATTATTCTGGCCGGGGCATTTTTACTTTTAAATATTTTTAAAATAACCGGCGAAACTGTTTTTACTGTCTGTGATTATGATAACCTTGAAGGGGCTGCGTACCGCCGTTTTGTCATTAAAAACGAATAAAAAAATAATTTTTCTAAAAAGCTTGACATTAGGTATGAATGGGCGTATAATAACACTTGTCCCTTGAGCAAGGGAACAGACGAAAAAGTGCCGGGGTGGCGGAACTGGCAGACGCACAGGACTTAAAATCCTGCGGTCCTAACGACCGTACCGGTTCGATTCCGGTCCTCGGCACCACTTTTTAAATTTAATTTTGCTCAATTAATCACATCGCGGGATGGAGCAGCTTGGTAGCTCGTCGGGCTCATAACCCGGAGGTCGTAGGTTCAAATCCTGCTCCCGCAACCAAATATACAAATCCTTTTTCATGGCGGCGTAGCTCAGTTGGCTAGAGCATACGGTTCATACCCGTAGTGTCAGCGGTTCGACTCCGTTCGCCGCTACCATAAAAAAATATACAATCTGTGGCCCCTTGGTCAAGCGGTTAAGACACCGCCCTTTCACGGCGGTAACAGGGGTTCAAGTCCCCTAGGGGTCACCATTTAAATTGTATATATCACAATTGAATACCAGTTTTAATTTTTAGTGGTCGCATAGCTCAGCTGGGAGAGCACCTGCCTTACAAGCAGGGGGTCACAGGTTCGAGCCCTGTTGCGACCACCATTTTTTATTTAATGAGTTTGGATAAGTTAGATCAGAGAATTTTATTGAAGTGGTGAAACCATGGAGAAAAAAGTAATTCAATATATTGAAGAACAGAGAATTTTAGAGGCTGGCGATCATGTTCTCATCGGCGTATCCGGTGGAGCAGATTCGCTGGCTTTATTGTATTTTTTGGACAAATATGCTGACGCCTTTAAAATCTCAATTGGCGTGGCTCACCTCCACCACGGACTTCGGGGGGAAGCTGCTGATGCTGATGAAGACTTTGTCAGAAGTTTTTGTACGGATCGGGGAATTCCTTTTTTTTCAAGACAACGAAATATTCAAGAGATTTCCCAAACCGAAAAAATTTCCGTGGAAGAAGCGGGCCGCAAAGAACGGTATGATTTTTTTATTACCATGGCCGAGGCCCATGGGTATAATCGTATTGCCATGGGTCACCATATCAATGATCAGGCTGAAACGATGCTGATGCGGCTGATTCGCGGTACCGGGGTAAAGGGCGTGTCTGGGATTAAATCCAGCCGGGATAATTTATATATCCGACCGTTTCTTTGTCTGGAGAAAAAAGAAATTCTGGATTATTGTGAAATACATAATCTAGCGTTTCGCACTGATGCTACGAATTTCCAGCGCGACTATACAAGAAACAAGATTCGTTTAGATATTATGCCGATGATTTTAGAAATCAACCCCAGAGCCGAAGCCCATTTTAATGAATTTACCAAAATTGCCAATGAATATGAAGCATTTTTTGAGAAGTATGTGGATCAGATTGAAGATCGCATCCTGTCCTCAAAAACAAACATGGTGTTGATCGATCGCCATTCATGGTTAAGCGAAGCACCAGTGGTTCAGAAAGAATTATTGCGACGGTCTATTTTTAAATTTAAGGGTAGTTTAAAGGAAATTGAGTACAATCATATCACTGCTTTTTATAGTTTACTAAAGAGCGATAAAACGATATGGGAAATCCACTTTCCGAATGATATCCAAATAATCCGGCGTTACGACCGGATTATGGTGACAGAAAAACAAAAAATCGCGGGTGTGGGAATAACCCCTAAGATGATACTGCCAGGCAAAACCTATATTTTTGCTAAAGAGCGATTGATATTCGAGACAAAGTTTGTCACCCAGGATGAATTTAGAAAAAAAAGGTATCTTTTTTCCAAAGAATTGGAAAATCATAGTGAAAAATATTTTGATTATGATAAAATAAAGAGCATATTGGTTTTGCGCAGCCGACAGTCCGGTGATTATTTTTATCCAACCGGTGTAGCGGGAAAAAAAACCATTAAAAAGTATCTGATCGATAAAAAAATCGATCGTAGTCAAAGAGATACAATCCCTCTTTTAGTGACCGATGCCGAGGTATTGTGGATCATGGGCTATGCCATAAACCAGCGCTACCTGGCAGATGATGATACAAAAAATATAATTAGGGTAACTTACCTTATGTTAGGAGAAAAGTGTGATAGCCGATATTCAGGAAATTTTGGTTGATGAAAAGGCATTGGAAAAACGTGTCTCTGAGCTTGGAGAAAAGATTACCAATGATTACAGAGGTAAATACCCCATTTTAATCGGTATTTTAAAAGGATCTTCGGTTTTTATGGCCGATCTGATCAGAAAGATTCCAATTCCCATTGAGCTTGATTTTTTAAAAGCCTCCAGCTATGGTGCCAAAGCCCAAAGCTCCGGGGTGATTGAGCTTGAGGCTGACTTATCCATGGATGTTAAAGGTCGGAGTATTTTGTTAGTGGAAGATATTGTCGATACCGGAAATACCCTGAAATATTTATTAAACCGTTTCGAAAGCCTGGGAGCGGCTGATGTCAAGGTATGTTCGCTACTCGATAAACCGGAACGTCGGGAACAACGGGTTGTTGCAGACTATATTGGTTTTGAAATACCGAATGAATTTGTGGTAGGTTATGGTTTGGATTATGATCAAAAATATCGGAACCTACCATTTATCGGCATTTTAAAAAGAGAAATATATGAATAATTTGGACTATGAAAAGAAAAAATACGAAATTGAGAGGAGTGATGTTTTTTGAATAAGTACCTTAAGATGATTGGGTTTTATTTAGTAATTCTATTAATCATTATTGTTGCAGTAACCTTTTTAAACCCCATGAAAGAAGAGGTTAAAACCATTGTTTATAGTGAACTGCTCACTGAGCTTAACAATAATCAGGTCGCAGAGATTGAAATAAACAATTCGAATGTAAAAGGCGTTTTACGAAGCGGCGAAGCATTTGAGGCTGTGGTACCACAATATGTAATTGATGAACAGGTAACACCATATATTTTACAGAATGATGTAAAGGTAACGATTACGAAGCAGCAGGATTCCTGGTGGATTTCATTGATTCCATCGGTGGTGTTGATCGTATTAATGGTGGTGTTTTTCCTGGTCTTTAGCCAACAGGCTGGAGGCGGCGGCGGAAAGGTGATGTCCTTCGGAAAAAGTCGGGCCAAGCTTCATGTTGAAGGAGAAACCAAGGTCACGTTTAAAAACGTGGCTGGCGCCGATGAGGAAAAGGAAGAACTGGAAGAGGTCGTTGACTTTTTAAAAGCTCCGGATCGTTATCGAAAACTGGGTGCCCGGATACCAAAAGGGATTCTTTTGGTCGGACCGCCGGGAACTGGGAAAACGTTGCTGGCAAGAGCAGTCGCCGGAGAAGCGGCAGTACCATTTTTCACCATCAGTGGTTCGGATTTTGTCGAAATGTTTGTTGGTGTCGGGGCTTCCCGAGTTCGAGATCTTTTTGAAAATGCCAAGAAAAATGCCCCTTGTATTATTTTCATTGATGAAATTGATGCAGTAGGCCGTCATCGAGGCGCAGGCCTTGGCGGCGGACATGATGAACGGGAACAAACCCTGAATCAGTTATTGGTTGAAATGGATGGTTTTGGTGTTAATGAAGGCATTATTATTATTGCGGCCACCAACCGCCCGGATATTCTGGATCCTGCCTTGCTAAGACCGGGTCGATTTGACCGTCAGGTTACGGTTGGCGTACCGGATGTAAAAGGCCGGGAAGAAATTCTCAATGTTCACAAAAAAGACAAGCCATTGGATACCACCGTGGATTTAGCGACCATTGCAAAAGGAACACCAGGTTTTACCGGAGCAGATCTGGAAAACTTGATGAACGAAGCAGCGCTGCTGACAGCCCGACATAATGGAAAAGTGATTACCATGATTGAACTGGAAGAAGCGATTAAACGGGTTATTGCCGGTCCTGAAAAGAAAAGCAAGGTTGTCAATGAAGATGATTTACACATCACTGCTTATCATGAAGCCGGACATGCGATTGTCATGCACTTACTGCCCCTGTGCGACTCGGTTCATGAAATCTCGATTATTCCTCGGGGAATGGCGGCAGGCTACACCTTGTCTTTACCAGATAATGATAGTCAGCATGTCAGCAAGAACAAATTATTGGAAAATATTTGTGGTCTGCTCGGTGGACGGGCAGCTGAAAAAATAGCACTGGATGATATCTGTACTGGTGCCAGCAACGATATTGAGCGCGCCACCCATATTGCCAGAAGCATGGTAACAGAATGGGGTATGAGTGAACATCTCGGACCGATGACCTTTGGACATCCAGACAGCGGTGAAGTATTCCTGGGCCGGGATTTGGGAAGATCGCGTAATTACAGTGAAGAAGTTGCTGCGGTGATTGATAAGGAAATCCGAACGATTGTGGAAAATGCCTTTGAACGCGCCTGCTCGATTCTGGAAACGCATCAGGAAAAGCTTGAAGAAATCGCCACCCGATTACTTCGTGATAAAACAGTAACCGGCGAGGAATTCAGAGCCTTGTTTGAAGAACAACCAGAAGCAGAAAAAATGGTTGAAGTTGAGATCGAAGCTGAAATTGAATAAATAGTATAAATAAAAAGCCGTTAATATAACGGCTTTTTTTAAGATAATAAATAATATAATAAGATAAAATCGAATCAGAATAAAATGGAGGATACCATGGAAGAATTAAAAGTTGGAACTTGCTACGAAAAGAAGTTCATTGTTAATAAAGAAGACACCGCATTAGCCTTAGGCAGCGGCGGCGAAGAAGTATTGGCAACCCCGCAATTGGTGGCTTGGATGGAGAATACCGCCTTTGCAGGGGTAGAAGGAAACCAATCGGTGGAGAATACGACGGTTGGTACTTTTATCGAATTAAAGCACATGGCAGCTTCTCCGGTAGGCATGGAAATCCAGATCAAAGCGACGTTGGTATCGATCGAAAAACGAACATTGAATTTTGATATCGATGCCTGGGATGCCGTCGAAAAAATTGGCGAAGCCATCCACCAACGCGTTATTGTGGACAAAGCTCGATTCAACGAGAAGGTTTTAAAAAAGCTGGAAACTAGTCTTTAGGGGGAAACATGATTTTAGGGATTGATGTTGGAAATACAAATACAGAACTGGCAGTGCTGATCGGAGATGAGATTCCATATTCATGGCGATTTGTGACAAAAACACCCCGAACTTCTGACGAGTATGGGGTTTTAATTAAATCCTTTTTCAGGAATTCGGATATCTCAGTGGAAGCGGTCAGCAGCGTCATTATTGCTTCGGTGGTGCCTAACATTATGTACTCACTTACCAATGGGATAAAAAAATATATTGGCGTGGAGCCGATGGTAGTGGGACCGGGGATCAAAACGGGGATGTCCATTAATACTTCAGATCCTTCTGAAGTTGGGGCTGATCGAATTGTCGATGCCGTGGCGGCCTACAGTATTTATGGCGGACCGGTGATTGTCACCGATTTTGGTACGGCGACGACTTTCGACTATGTTACTAAAGAGGGTGCGTTTGCAGCAGCCGTCACCACCCCCGGCATTCAGATTTCCATTGATGCGCTGTGGAAAAATGCCGCGAAGTTGCCGAATATCGAAATTAAAAAACCGGCGTCAATTTTGGCCAAAGACACGGTGACCAGTATGCAGGCCGGCTTGGTTTATGGGTATATTGGTCAGGTTGAATATATCATTGAACAGATCAAAAAGGAAACGGGCTATCAAGACATGAAGGTGGTAGCAACCGGTGGTTATGGTCGCCTCTTTTATCAGGAAACCAAAACCATCAATGTCTATGACCCCCAGCTTTCACTGAAAGGGTTAAAAATAATCCATGACAAAAATTTCAGATAATCAGGATAAACAATGAATAACGACTTATCATTATCAAATGTAAAAAAAAATAAGGTGCTGAAAATAGGGGCTGTTTCCATTGAAACCCCTCTTTTTTTAGGGCCGATGGCTGGTTACACCAATCTGCCCTTTCGACTGATTGCTAAAGAATTTGGCGTCGGGGTAGTGTTTTCTGAAATGATCAGTGGCAAGGGTCTTTATTACAAAGATCATAAAACCGCTGAGCTAATGCTGACCAATAAAACGGAAACACCGGCCGGAAT
>JAKLQL010000448.1 GCA_022013395.1 Acetobacterium sp. | reverse complement strand
GAAACTTTCTCTTCAATTGTTACATCAATGACATCCTTGAACAAGGTCGTCAACGGTGTGCTGTATTTATATTTGTCACTGACCGGAAGATCATTAGCGATCAGAACTTCCTCCAGGGATTCGAGCAATTTTCCATTGGCAGTGTATACCTTGCCTTCGAAGTTAACCTGAACTTCTTTTTCAACGGTAAAAGCACTGGAAACACCCACTACGAGGAGCAGAATTAATGCAATAATTCCGATCTTAACGCCGGGATATTTCTTGAGAAAACCAGCTGTTTCTCTGTCTCTATTCATAAATAATACCTTTCATTTTGTCTAAATTGCATAAATAAAAGTTACACGTTTGTTACAGCAAGTTTACCATCCTACCCATTTTATGTCAAGTTTTTTGTGGCTTTTGAGGGTCCAAATGGTGACGCCGTCCCAATTCCAAACCGTGTTTTCGCCCATTCTAATGCCATAATGGGGGTTGGAGTAAATTCTTGTTCTCGCTTTTTTTTGTGCTTTTAGCCCCAATAAGCTAGTTTTTAGGAAACTGTTCTATACTACATCTTGTGTTTTAAAATGAATGAATTTTAAACGAACGGAGACCTTATGCTTGATACAAAAAATAATGATCAAATAATTAGAATATTACAGTTGGATCTGCTGAAATGGTTTGAACAATCCAAACGCGATCTGCCCTTTCGCCGGACTAAAGATCCCTATTCAATCTGGATCTCCGAGATTATGGCTCAGCAAACTCAGATTGATACATTAATCCCCTATTATAACCGATTTATTGAAACCTTCCCCAATATTTCTTCGCTGGCGTCGGCATCTCAGGATGCGGTCATCAAAGCCTGGGAAGGTCTGGGTTATTATTCTCGAGCCAGAAATCTCCATCAGGCGGCTAAAATAATTGTCTCCGACTATGAAGGAATTATGCCTCACACCTTTGCCGAGTTGATCAAACTCCCGGGCATCGGTCCCTATACCGGAGGTGCTATTGCCAGCATTGCTTTTAATGAACGGATCAGCGCCGTGGACGGCAATGCCCTCCGGGTGATCAGCCGTTATTGCAACAGCTTTGATGATATTGGCGACGCCAAAACAAAAAAAAGAATGACCCAGTGGATCGAGACGATCCTGCCAAAAGCCAGCGGCGACTTTAATGAGGGACTGATGGAACTGGGTGCCATGATCTGCACGCCCCAAAGCCCCAAATGCCTGATCTGTCCGATTTGCAGCGGATGCCAGAGTTATGCTGCCGGAACCACAGAACAGATCCCGGTGAAGAAGAAAAAACAGAAACAGCTCACCAAGAAAATGGAAGTGGGTATTGTCAAACAAAACGCTGAAGTGCTTTTTGTGCGTCGACCGAAGTCCGGTTTATTATCCGGCATGTGGTCTTTTCCGATCGCCGAAACCACGATTGGAAAGGGGTTCGATATTAAAAAAAAGCTCGGAGAAACCATCCCCGAGCTTGGTGAAGCTGTTTTTATTGGAACCAGCCGCCATGTTTTCTCCCATATTATCTGGGAGATGTCCGTTTACGGTTTTAATCTGGACGGTATGGTTTGCGAACCGAACGCCAACGCCTATCTTTCTGATAATAATGGCAATCATGCACCAGCCAGTCAGACCACCTTCAAGGCTTTATCCCAGATTGATGACCTGGCCCTGCCGATTGCCTTCTCTAAACTTTTATCGCTGATCGAAGACTAGGCGATTACAAAACTGATCGGAAACTGGCCGCAGTTCCGCAATTACCACTTATATCATCGAAGACTTTTTATGCTTATTGATGGCGAATTACCTGGAAGCGTTGCAGAATAACATCTGTATCGCTTTCCAGGATGCCGGCTTTTCGCTTGGCAATAGCAATTTGTTCTTCTGGGGTATTGACCCCTTCCAGATCCGGTAGTAGCAGGCCCCTGTGTAAATCCTTTTCCACAATAACCCCATACTTTTTCGCATCTAATTCTTCTACACCGCTGACTTGTTCCGGTACGCCCAGCACATCCACCTTAATTTCCAGATCCATCAGTTCAGGTTCTTCCACGGGCATAAACCGGGGATCATAGGTTGCCGCTTCGATGGCATTTCTGATAATTTCCTGGGCGATGTTTTCGGTCACCGGACCGGTGGTACCAATACAGCCGCGTAACTCGCCATGTTTGTGCAGGGATACAAATACCCCGGCCTGGTTGTTTTCCAGTTCGCCAAGGACATCCTCTTCCATTTCAAGCTGTTCCTTGTAGTGGTCAAAGTTCAGTTTTCGCCCCCGCTGAACCCAGGTATTGATAGTTGCTCGGGCCAATGCGACAAACGGACTTTCATTTGATCGCCTTTCTTTATAGGAAAGCATTTTATCTTCTTCGTAGCGATCCAGCAGACTGGGCATTTTCTTATCCAGCACATCGATGAACGCCGACATGTATCCTACACCAAAAGGTCCTTCATAGGAAAACACCGTCGCTTCGGTTTCATAACCGTCAGTGGTGCCCAATCCCATAATTATTGGTCTCAGACCACATTGACCGGCTGGTTCGTAGACCTGGTGGGGAATCGTCAAAATTGAATAATAATTTTTATCTTTGATGCCATTGACGATGTTTTCATCAAAAAGTGGCCCCATCGGATTAAAAGCGTAAGGTCCTTCATCTTTCAGGCAATGAGAAAGATCTGCCGAAACTAAAATCATGGCATCTTTTCCCCGGGCTTCAATGGCTTCCCGAATCACCTTTCCCATTTTGTAAAGTTCAATCAGACTTAGCTCGCCAATGGTAATGTGGACAATTTTATAGGCACGATAGTATTTTTCAATAAAATAAAGCGGCACCAGTACCCCATGATCAAGATTCAGATCAATCTTGTACTCTTTGGCAATTTTTTTATTTAGAAAAATAGTATGGCATTGATTTTTTCCAAAGCCACTATTCAGTTCATCCAGCAACCCCATGTCGCAGTCTTTTTCCATGGCGATGCCCGGATGACCGAAGTTTCTCAAGTCGCCCTTCAGGTGATTTTCATAAATCACTGCCACCCCATCTCTAAACACGTTGCCATGGGGGGTAATGCAGACAATTACTTCTGGCTTAATCTCAGCAACTTTCAGAGCCAGATCACGCAAGCCGCGAACCGTTTTTTCAGCTTCATTTTCTCTGCCTTCTCCAACCTCCGGTATTAAAACCGGCGGATGACAGGCAATTCCTACACCTTTTAAATACATCGTTTCACTTCCTTATTTCTATTTTATATTATAAAATGCATCTTTCCCGGCATAAGCCCCAAGCAGACCCAACTGTTCTTCAATCCGCATCAGCTGATTATATTTGGCCACCCGATCAGTTCGGGATGGTGCCCCGGTTTTGATCTGCCCGGCATTGACGGCAACGACTAAATCGGCAATGGTGACATCCTCAGTTTCTCCCGAACGATGCGATACTACTACCGTATAACCCGCCCGTTTGGCCATTTCAATGGTGTCCAGCGTTTCGGTAAGAGTCCCGATTTGATTGACCTTGACCAGAATTGAATTAGCAGCACCTTCATCAATACCCCGTTTTAAACGTTGGGTATTGGTGACAAAAATATCATCTCCGACCAATTGGACTTTATTGCCCAAACGTTTGGTCATGATTGTCCAGCCTTCCCAGTCTTCTTCATCCAAACCATCTTCAATGGAAATGATGGGGTATTTTTCAATCAGCATTTCATAAAATTCAATCATTTCCTCAGCTGTTTTTTCTACCCCTTCGCCGGCCAGAAAATACTTTTTCGTCTCTTCATTATACATTTCCGAAGCCGCCACATCCATGGCCAATTTAACATCTTCTCCCGGAATATAACCGGCCCCTTCAATTGCCTGAACAATCAGCTGCAATGCTTCCTCATTGGATTTTAAGTTAGGCGCAAAGCCGCCTTCATCGCCAACCGAAGTTGCCAGCCCTTTTTCACCCAGAACTTTTTTTAATTGGTGAAATATTTCCGAGCCCATCCGCACCGCTTCTCTAAAATCTCTGGCACCAATCGGCATGATCAGAAATTCCTGAATATCGACATTATTATCGGCATGTTCGCCGCCATTGAGAATATTCATCATCGGTGTTGGCAGCAGTTTGGCGTTGACTCCGCCCAAATATTTATAAAGTGGCATCCCCAACGATTTGGCGGCCGCATGGGCAGTCGCCATGGAAATCCCCAGAATCGCATTGGCACCCAGCTTGCTTTTATTCTCGGTGCCATCCAATGAGATCATCACCGCATCAATGGCAATCTGATCAGTGGCATCCATGCCCACCAGAAATTCCAGCGCATAGGCAACACTGTCGACTGCTTTTAGAACCCCTTTGCCCTGATATCGGCTGCAATCTTTATCGCGCAGTTCGACCGCTTCAAAAGCCCCGGTGGAGGCACCTGAGGGAACGATGCTGCGACCCATGGTTCCGTCTTCTAAAATAACATCCACTTCAATGGTGGGATTTCCTCTGGAATCCAATATTTCTCTGGCAAAAATATCTTCAATAAAAGTATTATTCATTTTCTTCCTCCGATTTTTTATTTTTATAATTATATACACCTAATTCAGCCTGATAAACGAAAAAGCCCTGAAAAAGAAAATCTCTTTCAGGGCATAACTCTATTTTAATTTTCAGGAGCAATTAAGGGTTCACCTTCCTCATCAATGAGCACAGTGAGTCCGCCGCCAAATTGGTCAAAATGGTATAAATAGTTGATTCCAGTTTCAGTATCTTCAATAATTTTACACCCGGACGTCTCTCCGGTGGGTTCATTGAGTACTATTTTAAATCGGTTCTTCTTTTGTTTTTTTGTTTTCATTTCTTTCCTTTTCTCCTCTTAAATCAAGTAGGCCGATTTCATTATAACCAATCCCGAGTAAAAAATCAATTTTTCAATGTAAAATTTTTGAGTAACTAAAGCTTACTACTTTGACCTTTTTATTTAACTAAATTCTAGCTGAAGCGACGATCGATGATGCGAACGCTTTTTTTCTCAGATCGCGGTAAAAAACCCATGGGACTTGCAATGGGAATAATACTCAACCCGACCCGGGATTTAAACTGGCGTTTTACCTCCGCTTCGATGCTCTGCTTGTCTACTCCCTCATGGATTTCAAAGGCCAGGAACACACAATCTTTACCCTCTTGATGATCCACGGTCGCCAGATATTCGCTGCTGACCCCATCCACGGTCTTTAACAGCTCATCAATCTGTCCGGGATAAATATTTACGCCTTTTACCTTGACCATATCGTCGGTTCGGCCGATGATCCGGTCATGTTTGGGGTGAGGCGAACCACAGGGACAAGGTCCGGGAATGAAGCGGGTAATGTCATGGGTACGATACCGTAGCAGTGGAGCCCCCTCTTTCCGGAAGGTGGTAATCACCAGTTCGCCATATTCTCCCATTGGCACTGGTTTAAGGGTTTCCTGATCCAGTATTTCAAAATAAAGATAGTCAGACCAGTAATGCAGGCCATCGTGTTCACTGCAGTCAATGGAAATGCCAGGACCGTAAATTTCAGTTAGCCCGTAGATATCAAAAAGCTCAATGCCCAGTTCTTCGGCAATGCGGCTGCGCATTTTATCGCCCCAGCGTTCCGAACCGATAATCCCTCTTTGTAAATGGAGCTGCTCACCCAGATTCTGGTTGGCGACCTCCTCAGCCAACAACAGGGCATAAGACGATGTCGATGCCAGCACCGTCGATTTTAAATCCACCATCATCTGCAATTGTTTTTGGGTATTACCCGGACCCATGGGGATCGCCATGGCGCCCATTTTTTCAGCTCCGGCCTGAAACCCGATGCCGGCGGTCCAGAGCCCGTATCCCGGGGTAATCTGAATCCGATCCTCATTGGTCATGCCGGCATAGAGATAGCAGCGGCTGAACATCGTCGCCCAATCCTCGACATCCCTGGCGGTATAGGGAATAATCACCGGCTGACCGGTGGTTCCCGATGAAGAGTGAATCCGCACCACCTCACTGTCAGGAACCGCCTGTAAGCCCAGCGGGTAGGCATTTCGCAAATCGCTTTTATCCGTAAATGGCAGATTTTCAAAATCAGCCATGGTTTTCACATCCGCTGCCACGACTCCGGCATCTTCAAATCGTTTTTGATAAAAGGGACTTTTTTCTTCTAATCGCTTGACTAAATCCTGTAAATTTTTTAATGTTTCCATTATGCTTTCCTCTTTCTCCATAAAAAAAAGACCCATCCCTTCATTGTATTTCTACAATAAAAGGATGAGTCATAAATAACCCACGGTACCACCTTTATTCGCCAGCCAAATTTCTGACTTGCGCACTTAAACAAACAAATGCCATCACATTTGCCATCAAATAACGCTGATGAAACGTTGTGAAATACTCAGGCCCAGCCCTTTCCTCACACCCTCGGGTGCCCATTTACCAATCCGCTTTTTATCAGGCTTCCACCGCTCCCGACTCGCTTTAAATGCGCCAATGGTTTTACTCCACCTTCACAGGTTTGCTTTTTTATG